>JAFYQL010000127.1 GCA_017547125.1 Bacillota bacterium | reverse complement strand
TTTGTGGTTTCTTTATGATGTGGAACAGAAAAGCAGATGTAATCTGCAATTTTAAGTATATCCATTATTTTGGTTACAACACAGAAAAATATTATATATCCGCCGAAAACTGTTATGGATTTTAAAGCTGAAACAATACTGTCGGCAAGTATGAAGGATAAACTGTCGCAGTTTTCGCAGGAAAACACGGCATAAGGATTTTTGATACGTGGAGAAAAATTGCAGACGACAATGCCTGTTATCAGGTTTGCGCTTATGGTGGAAAAAAGTATGGTATATCCCAGGGAAGCATTGTTTAATAGTTTTGCTGCTACGGCTGAAACAATAAATGCCGGCCCAGCGTTGGTGGTGAAGTAAAGAAGTTCATTGGCTTCGTCTGAAGAAATAAGATGGTTTTGGTACAAAGAGGCAGTTGTTTTTGCACCCATAGGATATCCGCACAAAAGCCCGGTGAAAAGTGCAAAAGCACCATTTGATGAAATGCCGAAAGCCTTGCGGAAGGGGAGAGAAAAAACTTTTCCAAAATATTGTGCAGTGCCGCACAGTATAAGCATATTGCAGGATACCATAAAAGGAAAAAGTGATGGAAAAACAGAAAAAAGCCATATATCAATGCCTTCAGAGGCTGCCGTAAGCAGTTGTGAGGGCATTGACACAAGGCTTATTATTACAAAAAGTGAAAACAGTGAAATTATTGTTTTTTTCATTTTGTGTCCTTTGGTTTTTGAAACAATATATGTTTTTATGATTTAAACTATAACCAAAGGAGTTGTGAAGTCGGTGTTGAGCAGTTTGCTTCCGCTGCCGAGCATATTGTAGATATTGTCTGCCTGAATTTCCTTGCTGAGTATTTCCATACCATAATCATCAAGCACCTTGTGAGCATTTTTGATGTTTGTGATAACAGGTATTTCTGAGTTTTCGGCAAGAGTTTTAAGCATATATTCCTTGTCTTTTCTAAAGCCAAGCACACGGATGTATGGTGCATAGCCGTTTTCCTTGTATCTCATAAGGTCGCTATCTTTTATATCAAGGCAGATGTGAAGAAGTGAGCGCTGTATTCTTGTGTGAGTATAGCGCTTGCTTTTTATTGCAGAAACAAGATTGTCTGCATCATAGTTTTCTTTGCCTAAAGATGCAATTATGCGGTTTTCAAGGCCTTCGCTTATACCGTGATACTGTGTAAGGTCTTGGGCAGAAAGCATTCTGAGGCGATAGTTCAGTATTTCTGAAAGGTCACTGAAACTGCGGACAGGCATATCTCCTTTTAATATTGCATTATATGTTGAAGAAGGTACGGCAAAAGATATTTCTTCTGCTTTTCCTCCAAATATTTTTGTACGGATTGAAGTTGCTGAAGAGTACTTTCCGCTTGTTTCTGTCTGGTTGTAATCGTTGCCTGTGCGTTTTACGGCATAAGGCCTGATTGAAGAATCAAGGCTCAGAAGTGCCTTTATATACTCGCAGGCAAGAATGTTGTTTGGGGAAGAGATAAGAGTTTCTTCGCCCAGAAGCTTTTCAGCAGCTTTATCTCTTGCGGCAGGGTATGAAAGACCCTGTGAAAGAAACTGGGATAAGGCAGATTTGAATTCAGTATTTTCATCGGATATTATGCGGGCATTTTTTGTGAGACGTTCAATACTGTCTGTTTCGGCGCCGAAAGAAATGTTGTCGCAGATTTTACTGTCGTTAAATATCTTTACTGCGGCAGATGCAAAAAATTCTGCACTTGCAGAAGCAAAAACACAAGGAAGCTCAACAACTATGCCGGCACCATTTTCAAGAGCCCACTTTGTGCGTATATATTTGTCGAAAATAGCAGGTTCACCTCGCTGAGTGAAATTACCGCTCATAACAACAAATAAGTTTTCAGTGTCTGTAAGACGCATGCTTTCTTCAAAGTGAAGCTTATGCCCGTTATGAAAAGGATTATATTCAGCTGTTATACCCGTAATTTTCATCAAAATCCTCCTAAAATACTTTCTTATGGCTATTATAACAGAAATAAAGGGGAATATGTAAAAAATAACTATTTTTTTAGAAAAAACTATTGAGAATAAAATTGTAGTTGTATATAATTATGTAGTGTATGTAGTAATTTAGTGTATTGTAATACACATTTCTTTTTCGTATGTGTCGAAGAGGGAACTATAATAATAATTTATTTATTTTATGGAGGTATTTCTATGGACTTTTTAGCTAGCATTAAAGAAAAAGCAAGAAAAGCAAACAAAACTATCGTTCTTCCAGAATCTTTTGAAAAAAGAAATCTTGAAGCTGCAGCAGTAACACTTAAAGAAGGTTTCGCTGGTATCGTTCTTATCGGTAACAGAGAAGAAATCTTAAAGGCAGCTGAAGAAGCAGGCGGTTTTGATGTGTCAGGCGCTACAATCATCGATCCAGAAAACTTTGACAGATACGATGAAATGGTAGAACTTTACTGCGAACTTAGAAAGAGCAAAGGTGTTACACCTGAACAGGCTAAGAAAACACTTGCAGATCCACTTTACTTCGGTACAATGCTCGTTAAGATGGGCGTTGCTGACGGTATGGTATCAGGTGCTATCCATTCAACAGCTGACGTTATGAGACCAGCTCTTCAGATTATCAAAACAAAACCAGGTATCAAAACAGCTTCAACATTCTTCGTAATGTGCTGTGACAATAAAGAATTTGGTGATGACGGCGTTCTTATGTTTGCTGACTGTACACTTAACCAGCAGCCAAACGCTCAGCAGCTTGCTGAAATCGCTGTTACAACAGCTGACAGCTACGCAGCATTCTGTGATGGCGAAGCTAGAGTTGCTATGCTCAGCCACTCAACAAAAGGCTCAGCTGCTCACCCTGACGTAGACAAAGTAGTAGAAGCTACAAAGATCGCTTGGGAAATGAGACCTGACATCAAACTTGACGGCGAACTTCAGCTTGACACAGCTATCATCCCATCAATCGGTAAAGCAAAAGCTCCAGAAAGCACAGTAGCAGGCGTTGCAAACGTACTTGTATTCCCTGACATCGACGCTGGTAACATCGGTTACAAACTCGTTCAGAGATTTGCTGGTGCAGAAGCTTACGGTCCAATCATCCAGGGTCTTGCTAAACCAGTTAACGACCTTTCAAGAGGTTGCTATGCAAACGATATCGTAGCAGTTATCGCTATGACAGCTTTCGAAGCAGTAATTATCTAATTAACTGAAAACCAATTTAAATATCTATATATTAAAACAGGAGAAAAAACATGAAAATTTTAGTATTAAACTGCGGTAGCTCATCATTAAAATATCAGCTTATCGACAGCGAAACAGAAAACGTTCTTGCAAAAGGTCTTTGCGAAAGAATTGGTGTTGACGGTAGACTTAAACACGAAGTTCCAGGTATGGACAAAATGACATTCGACCTTGACTTCCCTAACCACACACCAGCTATCCAGGCTGTTATCGATGCTCTTACAAATGCTGAATACGGTGTTATCAAAGAAATCGGCGAAATCGACGCTGTAGGTCATCGTGTAGCTCACGGTGGTGAAAAATTCACAAAATCAGCTATCATTACTGAAGAAGTTCTTGATGCAATCAAAGAATGTATCGAACTTGCTCCACTTCATAACCCAGCTAACATCGCTGGTATCGAAGTTTGCGAACAGCTTATGCCAGGTGTTCCACAGGTTGCAGTATTTGACACAGCTTTCCACCAGACAATGCCTGAAAAAGCTTACCTTTACGCAATTCCTTACAAATACTATGAAAAATATGGTATCAGAAAATATGGTTTCCACGGTACAAGCCACAAATATGTAGCTCAGGAATGTGCAAACCTTATGGATATGCCAATTGAAGAACTTAAGATCATCACATGCCACCTTGGTAATGGTGCTTCAATCTGTGCTGTAAGAAACGGTATCTCAATTGATACATCAATGGGCTTCACACCACTTGATGGTATTGCAATGGGTACAAGAAGCGGTAGCATTGACCCATCAGTTCCACTTTTCCTTATGAGAAAAGAAGGCCTTTCAATTGATGAAGTAGATAACATCCTTAACAAACAGTCAGGTGTTCTTGGTCTTTCAGGCGTATCAAGCGACTTCAGAGACATCGAAAACGCTGAAGCTGAAGGTAACTCAAGAGCAACAGTTGCTCTCGAAACATTTGCTTACCGTGTAGCTAAAACAATCGGTGAATACGTTGCAACAATGAAAGGTGTTGACGCTATCGTATTTACAGCTGGTCTTGGCGAAAACAGCGGCCCTACAAGACAGGTTGTATGTGACTACCTCAGATACCTTGGTATCCGTCTTGACTCATACAAAAACAGCCTTAGAGGTCAGGCAATGGAAATCACAACAAAACAGTCAAGAGTTCAGGTTTTCGTAATTCCTACAAACGAAGAACTTATGATTGCAAGAGATACAAAAGATCTTGTTTTAGCTAAATAAAAATATTGACAAATCAATATATAGTATGTATAATAGTCAGGTGTGACTTATAGAGGTGATATTATGCTTATAGATATTTCTAAAATATTGATGAAAAAAGGTGAAACTCTTTTATTCGATGCTGAAGAAATTATTACTGAAGCAGAAAATTACCCTGATGTGCATAGGTTTCTGCAGCCTGTTAGGGTAAGCGGAACCGTCACAAACGTCAAAGGAAGCTTTGAAGTGTGTGCAAAGTGCGGCACAAAGCTCGTTATGAGTTGTAGTTGCTGTCTTGAGCCTGTAGAAGTAGAAGTTGAATTTGACTTAGATGAAATTTATTCTAATACAGGCAATGAAGAAGAGGCAGAAACTTTTGCCGGCGAAGAAATTGATTTAACTTCGGCTTTAGAAAGAAACTTGCTGCTTAACCTCCCTATGAAGGTTATTTGCGAAGAGGACTGCAAAGGTCTGTGTCCGAAGTGCGGCAGCAATTTAAACCGAGGCGAATGCGGTTGTGATACAACAGAAATTGACCCAAGGTTTGAAAGTTTGCGTTCTCTTTTTAAATTGGATTGAGGAGGTGTAGAAATGGCAGTACCAAAGGGAAGAGTGTCAAAGTCTAAAAGAGATAAAAGAAAAGCTCAGAGCTGGAAAATCGCTACTCCTACATTAGTAGCATGCAGCAAATGTGGTGAATTAATGGCTCCACACAGAGTATGCAAGAGCTGTGGTTCTTACAACAAAAAGGTAGTTTTAGACGTAGAATAATTTAAATTTAGTGAAAAGACAGCCTTAAGTGCTGTCTTTTCTTACTTTATCAAAGGTGATTAGCATGGAAACTATAAAAATAGTAGTAGATGCCATGGGCGGTGACAACGC
>JAFYQL010000126.1 GCA_017547125.1 Bacillota bacterium | reverse complement strand
TTATCATTTCAACACTTACGCCCTTAATCATAAATGCCTGACAAAGAATATATGAAGCTATATTTACCAAGGCAACTGATACTGAAACAATAAATACAGATGATCTTTTTTTAGTGTACTGCATAAATATCGCTGCAAATGTACCTGTTATAATTGCGTAAAGCAGAAAATCTACCGTGCCGCCAAAAACAACAGTTGAAATTATGCTTACAAAAATATTAAGAGACACTGCCGTTTTTGCCTTTATAAGTATGGTTGAAAGCATAGCAAAAAGGCTTACCGGCACAAGATAATAGTATTCAAGGTTTGATGTAAGCCCAAGCACAAGTGCCTGAAGCATATATATAAAGAAAAGCACTACAAGTGAATTTCCTCTTTCAACCATTTTGTGCTGAGTTGAAACTATGTAGAAATAAAATGCCACGAAAGTAATAAGCACAAGCAGTGCCTTAACTGCAAGAAGAACAATGTTTCCGCTTATTCTGCTTTGTGTATATCCAAGAGCCTCAAGTATTTCATAATCTTCTTCTGTGATAATTTCGCCTTCATCAACTATTTTCTGGTCTTTAAGTATCATAACCGGCTCAATTTCAGCCATTCTTCTCTGCTTTGCAGCCTCGATAGCCTCTTCATCAAGCACAAGGTTAGGAGAAATTACACCTCTTGCAACACTTTTAACCATAGCCTTAAGCTCGTCATTCCACGCAAGAGTATCTGCATAGCTATTTGAAAAATCGTATGCTTCGCTTAAATTTTCGCTTGTAATACCCTGTCTGAACGCAGATGATGCAGCAGTTTTGATGTCTGATGCAAAAATATCTTTCGCTTCTTCAGAAAGGTCATTATAAGCTTTGTACTGCTCAGCAGTAAGCACAACAGGAATATTGAGTGTTGTATCAACTTTGTAGAATGAAAGTTCATCCTTTATAGTCAGTTCAAATAACGCTTCTGCCTGTTCAAGAGCCTCATCATCTCCCACTTCAGCCGCCGCTGCAGCCGCTTCCATAGCAGTTATCTTAATCTGCTCAATTTCATAGTTGATTTCATCAAGTGCACTGTCTACAAGCACAAAATAATCGTCAACCTTTTTCATAGCGTTAACTTCAACGCTTTCGTCGTGCTCATAAAGCGGACCAACCTCATCAGCAGCCTGCTGTCTGAGTTTTTCTGTTGCAACAGTATTTTCAACTGTAATTTCAGCAACATATTTCTTTGTTGAAACCGCACCCACCTTTATAGGGTCAGTGCTTACAACTGCGCCGTTTGTAGCAAGAAGACCTATTGTCACAACAAATGCCACCACAAGCATTGCTATATTTATCACTCTTCTGCTTTTTTCGCCGCTTTTTTTAACTTTATTTTTCTTTCGTTTCATATCATCACATCCGTTTCCAAAAACAAATGTCCTTTATCTTCTGCCTTTTAAAACCACTTTTCTTTCTTCAAGCTTCTGTCTTCTTATTTCTTTTTTGGCGTCTGCCTTTTCGTATGCATTTATAATTTTCTGCACAAGAGGATGACGCACAACGTCTTTATTTGTAAGAGTCATAATGCCGATACCTTCAATATCCTTAAGTATTGTTGATGCATCGTTAAGACCGCTTCTTTTTCCTTCGCCAAGGTCAATCTGTGTAATGTCCCCTGTAACAACCGCCTTTGAACCGTAGCCTATACGTGTAAGGAACATTTTCATCTGTTCAGGTGTTGTATTCTGCGCTTCATCAAGAACAATGAAAGCATTATCAAGTGTTCTGCCTCGCATATACGCAAGAGGCGCAACTTCTATAAGACCCTTTTCCATATTTTTCATAAACTGTTCTGCACCCATAATTTCATAAAGCGCATCGTAAAGAGGTCTTAAGTATGGGTCAACCTTCTGCTGAAGGTCACCAGGAAGAAAACCAAGTTTTTCCCCTGCTTCAATGGCAGGACGAGTAAGTATGATTCGGTTTACTTCGTTATTTTTAAATGCTGTTATGGCCATAGCCATAGCAAGATATGTTTTTCCTGTACCTGCAGGACCAATACCAAAAACAATAGTGTTTTTTCTTATCATATCGATATAGTTTTTCTGTCCCACTGTTTTTGGTCTTAAAGGACGGCCGTTTACTGTAAGGCAGATAAGGTCATCGTGAAGCTTGTCGATATCCTTTTCTTCAGCCGCATTTTCCTTAACGGCATCTATAACATACTGCAAAGACTGAATTGTAATTTCCTCATTTTTTTCTGCCGCTGTTTTAAGATGCATAAGCACATGTGCCGCATTTTCAGCATTGCCCCTTGCACCAACAACCTTAATTCCTTCGCCGCGGTCAACTATTCTTACGCCGAATTCCTTTTCTATTTTTTTGATATTGCTGTCATACTGCCCGAAAATCTGAGCAATATCCTCGCATTCAACTGTTATAACAACTTCATTGGCTTCCATCCGTCACAAATTCTCCTCGTTTATTTTTTGTTGCTGTTTTTATTGCTATATCTTCAATCACAAGCAGTCTTGTTTCTGCAATAAAGCAGCTTTCATTTCTGCTTACAGATGTATTTTCTTCGGTAATAACTGCATCTCCCGAAAGAATTTCTTCTTTCTTTTCTTCAATCATAGTCTGAAGAACTTTTTCAGTTTCTTCTTCCGTCAGATAAGTTTCTTTTTCGTTATAAAACTTTGCCAGCATAGTTTCTGCCTTTACAGGAAGTTTGAAGTCTCCTACACCAAAACAAAACTCCTTTTTTGTTTCACTGTCAAAAACACCCTGTGGCTTAAAGAGTACAAATTCTCTTTCATTTATGGTTATGCGGCTGAAATTTTCAACTTCTCCCGTATATATTTTTTCAGTCTTGTTTCTTTCTGCTTCGCACCTGAAAAGGTACTCTGTTTTCGCCTTAACTTCGCCTTCGGCATTTTCATACTTCCTTCCGCTTTCGGTTTCGCCGTCACGAAGTATAATCTCGCCTTTTATAAGTATATCGCCCTCTTCAACCACATCGCCGGCTTCAACATCAGCCGTACCACTTTCAACCATAATGCTTTCCACGATGCCGTCTTTTTCAGCTATGATATTATTTACAAAAATACCTTTTTCGTTTTTTTCGGGGTTCTTTATATTTTCCGCAACGGAAATAACAACCCTGCTGCCGTTTATATTTGCCGCAGCCCACGAAACCTCTTCGAAATTAAGTATTATTTTTCTGCTCAGTTCTTTAAGATCAGCCTTGTATTTAAGCCTTCCAGGTGCAACACCATTTTCTTCGCAGAATTCAAGCAATTTTTCACTGCTGACAGTTTTGTTGCCTTCTGCTTCAACCACCCATATAAAACGTGTGGATAAAAAAAGTATGAATGAAAACGCCACAACGCCTGCAGAAAAAATTTTCCTTGCACCAAGTTTTTCGGCTGAAACTCGCAGACCGCATCTGCTCAAAACTTCTATACGGCAGTTTGTTTTTTCAGCACACATATACACTGTTTCAAGGTCTTTCATACGGATATTCATTATTCTTCCGCTTCTGTCATTTTTTATGTCCCACATAAAAACGCCATTTAAAACCGACAGATTTATAAATCTTTCAACAGAAAAACCCGTTATTTTTATAATAACATATCCGTGCAAATAATTC
>JAFYQL010000125.1 GCA_017547125.1 Bacillota bacterium | reverse complement strand
TGAATAATGCCAAAGAAGAATGTCAGGTGTGTAAAATAATTGATAATGATGAAAAAAACTGTTAAAATTTTATTGTAATCAGCTAATAACAACCGATAAGGAGGGTTTTTATGATATACGGATTTTTAGGTGCCGGCAATATGGCTTCTGCAATAATACGAGGTATGGTAAAAGGCGGCTTCAAAGGTGAAGAAATAAGTGTTTACAACACAACTATTGCCAAAAGCGAAGCACTTTCAAAGGAATGCGGAGTTGATGTGTGCCTTAGCCAGAAGGAATTGATTGAAAAGGCAGATGTGCTTGTACTTTCTGTTAAACCGCAGGTGCTTGACAAAATAGCAGACAATATCAAGATAGACCTTGGCGGAAAGAAAAAGCTTATAATCTCAATTGCCGTAGGCAAAACTCTTGAATATCTTGAAAATGCCCTTGGAAATGAACAGTCAATAGTACGTGTTATGCCAAATATCAATGCCAAGGTACTTGCTTCATGCAGTGGTTTTTGCACAAACAAAAATGTGTCTGCTGAAGAAAAGGCCGTGGTTGAAAACATTTTTTCATCAGTAGGCTCAATTACAGAAATACCTGAAAGTCAGTTCAGTATTTTCGGTGTTGTAGCCGGCTCATCACCTGCTTTTGCATATCTTTATATCGATAGCCTTGCCCGTGCGGCAGTTAAAGCGGGAATGCCAAAGGAAAAAGCTCTTCGGATTGCTGCACATACTGTTTTGGGCAGTGCCAAAATGGTTATGGAAAGTGCAGAACATCCTTGGGAGCTTGTGGATATGGTTTGCTCACCTGGAGGAACAACTATAGAGGGCATCTGCAGCCTTGAAACAAACGGATTTGAAAGCACAATACATCAGGCCTTTGATGCAGTGCTTGCAAAAGATAAGTTAATACAGTCTGGAAAATAAATGTAAAAACCTTGAATCTTCAAGGTTTTTTGTTTTTTTATCCGCAAATAATGGTATAAAAATAAAATTTTTTATCTGTAAATGAACCAATATTTTGCTTGTATTTTTGTGCATATTGCCTTTGGATATGGCTGTAAATCGGTTGAATTATAGCTTTTTGTATGATAAAATATACATTTAAGAGTATAAAGTTTCAAAGCTTTATATTTGTTTTTAAAGTGTTTTTGAACAACTAAAATATACGTTACAAAAAGGAGATGTTTAGGATGAGTTGCTGCTGTAATTGTGCACAGGCAAGTGCCGACGCTTTATTAAAGAACGGTATTGATGTGTCTCTTCTCCAGCCTACACTTGACAAATACGCAGGTGTTGAAGGCAGTCTTATTACAATTTTGCAGGCTGCACAGGAATTATATGGATATTTACCTGTTGAACTGCTTAATTACATTGCTTTAAAAACAGGCAATAAACCAGCCAAAGTGCTTGGTGTTGCAACATTCTATGCTCAGTTCAGACTTGAGCCTGTTGGCAAATACCTTATTATGCTTTGCCAGGGTACTGCATGTCATGTAAATGGCAGCGAAGGTATCGAAGCTGCTATCAGCGAATACCTCAATATCAAAGATGGTGAAACAACACCTGATGGACTTTTCACACTTAACAATGTGGCTTGTCTTGGCTGCTGCTCACTTTCACCTGTTATGATGATTAACGGTGAAACATACGGTTCACTTACACCAGCAAAGGTTAAGGAAGTTCTTGCTTCCTTACAGGCAAAGGAGGCCGAAGCAAAATGAAAATGATAGTTGGTAAAGGCAGCTGCGGTATTGCTGCGGGTGCAAATAAAGTTTCAGACTCAGCTGAAAGTTATATCAAGGAAAAAGGCTATGCTATCGAAACAAGCGTAACTGGCTGTATCGGTATGTGCTACCTTGAACCTATCGTTGATTTCATCAGAGATGACGGCACAAAAACTACATACGTAATGGTTAATGCTGAAACAATCAAAGAAATCATTGAAAGCGAAATGAAGGGCGAAGTTGCTGCTCAGTATGAAATGCCTGAAGTAGACAAAATCAGACTTGAAAGACAGACACGTATTGCTCTCAGAAACTGTGGTATCATCAACCCTGAATTTATTGATGAATATATTGCAAAAGACGGTTACAAGGCTATCGAAAAATGCGTTACAAAGATGACACCTGAAGATGTTATCGATGTAATCAAGGTTTCAGGTCTTGCAGGCCGTGGCGGTGCAGGTTTCCCAACTTGGTTTAAGTGGAATGCTGCAAGAAGCGCTAAAGGCACAAAGAAATATACTATCTGTAATGCCGACGAAGGCGACCCAGGTGCATTCATGGACCGTGCTGTTCTTGAAGGCGACCCACATGCACTCATCGAAGGTATGCTTATCGGCGCATACGCAATGGGCTCAAACGAAGGTGTAATTTACGTTCGTGCTGAATACCCACTTGCTATCGAAAGACTTAACATCGCTATCAAACAGGCAGAAGAAAGAGGCTACCTTGGTGAAAACATCTTTGGTACAAACTTCAGCTTCCGTCTCAGAATCAAAGCCGGTGCAGGTGCTTTCGTTTGTGGTGAAGAAACTGCTCTTATTGCATCACTTGAAGGTGAAAGAGGTATGCCGCGTCTTAAACCTCCATTCCCAGCACAGAGCGGTTACTGGGCAAAACCATCAAATATCAACAACGTAGAAACATATGCCAACGTAGCTTGGATTATCAATAACGGCGGAGAAGCTTTCTCTGCTATGGGTACACCTGACAGCAAGGGAACAAAAGTATTTGCCCTTACAGGTAAAATCAAAAAAGGCGGTCTCGTAGAAATTCCTATGGGCGCTACAATCAAAGACGTTATCTTTGAAATTGGCGGCGGTATCAAAAACGACAAACAGTACAAAGCTGTTCAGATGGGTGGTCCATCAGGCGGCTGTATCCCTGCTGAACTTGCAGATACACTTATCGACTACAAAGCCCTTGCTGCAACTGGCGCCATCATGGGCTCAGGCGGTATGGTTGTTATGGACGAAACAACATGTATGGTTGATATGGCTCGTTTCTTTATCGACTTTACTTGCAAGGAAAGCTGCGGTAAATGTATCCACTGCCGTGTAGGCACAAAGAGAATGCTTGAAATTCTTACAAGAATTACAGAAGGCAAAGGCGAAGACGGAGATATCGAAAAACTTGAAGAACTTGCTCTTACAATCAAGTCTTCAGCGCTCTGCGGTCTTGGCCAGACAGCTCCAAACCCTGTTCTTACAACTCTCAGATACTTTAGAAATGAGTATGAAGATCATATCTACAAGAAAAAATGTACTGCTCATCAGTGTAAAAACCTTGTATCTTACACAATTGATGCTGACAAGTGTAAAGGCTGTACATTATGTGCTAAAAACTGTCCTGTTGGCGCAATTGAAGGTTCAATCAGAAACCCACACATCATTGATGCTGCAAAATGTATCAAGTGCGGCAAGTGCGCAACAAGCTGTAAGTTTGATGCAGTAATCGTAGACTAAGGGAGGGAAATAAGAAATGGCGGAAAAATTAAGACTTAATATTAACGGCATTGAAGTTACAGGTTTCCCTGGACAGACAGTGCTTGAAGTTGCAAGAGAAAACGGCATTGATATACCTACCCTCTGCTATGACGAAAGAGTAAAAGTATACGGTGCCTGCGGTCTTTGCGTAGTTGAAATGGAAGACAGCCCTAAACTTTTCAGAGCTTGTGCCACAGCTATCGCAGAAGGTATGGTTATCAAAACAAACACACCAAAGGTTAAGGAATCAAGAAAAATCGCTCTCGAACTTCTTATGAGCGATCATACAGGCGACTGCCGTCCTCCATGTGCTCTTAACTGTCCTGCAGGTACAGACTGCCAGGGTTATGTGGGCATGGTAGCCAATGGTGAATTTAAAGAAGCAGTAAAGAGAATTAAAGATGTGTTCCCTCTTCCATCATCAATCGGCCGTGTTTGTCCACATCCTTGTGAAACAGCATGCCGCAGAAAAATGGTAGAAGAACCTATCTCTATCGCATTTATCAAGAGCTTTGTTGGCGATAAGGATCTTGCAAGCGGCAACCCTTATATGCCTGAAATAGAAGCACTTACAGGCCATAGTGTGGCAGTTATCGGTGGTGGCCCTGCAGGTCTTACAGCTGCATACCAGCTCAGAAGAAAAGGCCACGACGTAACAATTTATGATGCAATGCCAAAGATGGGCGGTATGCTCAGATATGGTATTCCTGAATACAGACTTCCAAAGAGCGTTCTTGACCAGGAAATCGAACTTATCAAAGGTATGGGCGTTAAGATGCTCAACAACATCAAGCTTGGCAAGGATATTACATTCAGCCATATCCAGGAAAGCTACGACGCAGTTGTTGTAGCAGTTGGTGCTTGGACAAGTATGAAGATGGGCGTTACAGGCGAAGACAACAAACAGGTATTCGGCGGTATCGACTTCCTCAGAAAAGTTGCTCTTGGCGAAGAAATCATCGCAGGTCAGGATGTTGCTATCGTTGGCGGCGGTAACACAGCTATGGACGCTTGCCGTACAGCAGTACGTCTTGGCGCAAGAAACGTATACTGTGTATACAGAAGAACAAAATCAGAAATGCCTGCTGAAGACATTGAAATTAAAGAAGCTGAAGAAGAAGGCGTAATCTTTAAGTTCCTTACAAACCCAATTGAAGTGGTAGCAAACGAAAACGGCGGTATCGACCACGTTAAACTTCAGATTATGGAACTTGGCGAACCTGACGCAAGCGGCAGAAGAAGTCCTGTACCTGTTGAAGGTGCTATCGAAGAACTTAAGGTTGACAGCATGATTATGGCTCTTGGTCAGAAACTTAATCCAGCTGGTCTTGACGGCATTGAACTTACAAGAAAAGGCACAATTTCTGCAGACGAACAGACTTTCAGAACAAATATCGAAAACGTATTTGCAGTAGGTGACGCTACAAACAAGGGTGCAGGCATTGCCATTGCTGCTATCGGCGAAGCTGAAAAAGCAGCTCACGTAGTAGACAGTTACCTTAAAGGCGCTATCGTTCCTTACAGAAAACCAATTCTTGTTGAAAGAAAAGACCTTACAAGTGCAGACTTTGCTGACAAAGAAAAATGCGCTCGTGCACATATGAATCATCTTTCAGCTGAAGAAAGAAAAGACAACTTCCACGAAGTTAACTATGGCTTCACAGAAGAACAGGCAGTTAAAGAAGCATCAAGATGTCTTGAATGCGGCTGCCACGACTATTACGAATGTAAGCTTATTGACTATACAAACCAGTATGATGCAGACATCAAGCATTATGCAGGCGAAAGCCATAACAGAACAATCGACAATACTCATCCATTTATCGACAGAAATCCAGATAAATGTATCCTTTGCGGTCTCTGCGTAAGAGTTTGTGACGAAGTTATGGGCAGAACAGCACTTGGTCTTGTAGACCGTGGTTTTGACACAATCGTTAAACCAGCACTTGACCTTCCTCTTAAAGCAACAGACTGTATCTCATGCGGTCAGTGTATCAACCTTTGCCCAACAGGTGCATTAGGTGAAAAATTCACATACGGCAAGAGAGTTCCATACCCAACACAGAAAACAGTTACAGCATGTTCATTCTGTTCAGTTGGATGTAAAACAGAACTTCAGACATCAGGCGATATGCTTGTTAAGAGCACACCTGACAATGCAAATAACGGTACACTTTGTGTTAAAGGCCGTTTTGGTTTCGGCGAAGCAGTTAAGAGCAACCGTCTTACAACACCTATGGTTAGAAAGAATGGCGAACTTACACCTGTAAGCTGGGAAGAAGCATCAATCTATATCGCTAAGAAACTTCAGTCAACAGCAGTACGTTTCGGTACAGATGCAGTTGCAGTTGCAATTTCAGACAAGTTCACAAACGAAGAAATTTACTTCGCTAAGAAATATGCAAACGAAGTTGTTAAAGCTGGCAAAGTATTCTCATTCGGCGTAAACAAGAGCGGTGTTGCTGATGTTATGGGCGTTGACGGTTCAACTTGCAAGATGGACGAACTTCTTTCAACAAACGTTATCGTACTTGTTGGTACAGATATGATGAAAGACCACGCGTCACTTGGTATCAAGATTCGTCAGGCTGCTGAAAGAGGCGCTAAACTTATCGTAATCAACAACAAGCCAATGAGCCAGGAAGCTCAGGAAGCTGATCTTTATATCAACACAGAAAGCACAACAGCAATCAAGGCTATTCTTAAGGCTCTTGCAGAAGCTGGCGCTAAGGCTGAAGGTATGGACGAAATGCTTGCAAGTCTTGAAGGCACAGAAGTTACTGCAGAAGCTAAGAAAGCAGCAGAAATGCTCCTTGGTGCTAAAAAAGCAATCGTTGTTGTTGACCAGTTCAACATCAAGTTTGAAGGCGTTAAGGCTGCAGCTGATGTTGCACTTCTCAGCGGTCATGCATTTGGCCCAAGAAACGGTATCCTTCAGATTAAGGGCAACGTAAACTCACAGGGTCTCTGCAACCTTGGTGTTACACCATATTGCTTCGTGAAAGACAACATGGACGGCGTAAAAGCTATGTTCATCCTTGGCGAAGATGTTGCTGATCTTGACAGATCAAACCTTGAATTCCTTGCAGTTCAGGATATCTACCTTACAGAAACAGCAATGAAGGCTGACGCTGTAATTCCTGCAATTTCACTTGCAGAAAGCACAGGTACAGTTATCAGCTGCGACGGTACAATGAACGAAGTTAAGGCTGCTATTCCAGCCCTTGGCAAGTCAAACATTATGGCTGTTCAGAGTGTTGCAAACGCTATGAAGATCAACTACAACTACACAAGCGAAGCAGAAGTTGCTCGTGAAATGTATGAAAAAGGTGTTTATGCCAAGGCAGAAGGCAAAGCTTCTCTTAAGGCAGTTGCAGATGTTGATATGTACATCGACAGAGCAAACACAAACACAGTAGTAACAAGCTTCAACGCATTTCTTGAAAAAGAAGGAATTAAATAATTCTAAATAAAACGATGAAAGCACATATGCCGTTTAAGGTATATGTGCTTTTTTATTGTTGTGTTATAATTAAACAAAAATGCAAAATGCGAGGTTTATATGAATATACAGATATTTGGCACAAAAAAATGCAACGACACAAAAAAGGCTCAGAGATTTTTTAAGGAACGCGGAATTAAGTTTCAGTTTATAGATTTAAACGAAAAAACTATGAGCAAAGGCGAGTTTAAAAGTGTTTGTCAGGCAGTTGGTGGTATGGACGCAATGCTTGATGAAAACTGCAAGGATAAAACAGCCCTTGCCCTTATCAGATATATTTCCGACAGCCAGAAGGAAGAAAAAATACTTGAAAATCAGCAGGTTATAAAAACACCTGTTGTAAGAAACGGCAAACAGGCAACTCTTGGCTATGCTCCTGATGTGTGGAAAGGCTGGAGCTGATAATCTGCACTTAAATGGGAACTTTTTCCGGGGAAAATCGTCATAATAGTAAATACACGTCTCGGGTTTAAGTCAGGAGGGATTTTGATGAAAAAAACAATATCTTTACTTATAGCATCTGTTCTTACTGTTGGTGCAGCGGTGTCTTCCTATGCGGCTGTGGCTCCTGCTATTGCAGAAAAAAAGGAAACTCTTGCACAGCAGACTGTGCTTGAAAAAATTAAGGACAGAGTGGGCAACACCGACGAATATGAAAACTTCTATTCCGATGTTTACGGCGGCGGAGTTGAAAACGTCTATGCATTCGACTGGAGCACAGAAGGCGATGAACGCAAAACTCTTTCCGTAACTGCGACTGACGATGGAATAATAACAAACTACTACAAATATCAGTATGAAGAATATCTCCAGGAAGAAAGCGGTGTAAGTGCCAGAGCGGAAATGATGGCAAAGGCAGAAAATCTTCTTGAAGAACTTAATCCTGACCTTGACCTTGTGATTAAAAACGGAAACTATGGCAAGGGAAATATGTTTTCTGTACAGAGAGTAGAAAACGGCGTGCCTGTATATAATCAGCAAGGCTATGTAACACTTAATTCTGATGGAAGCGAAATAACAGAGTTTTACGTTGACTATACGGGAGATTATAAAATCGAATCTGTTTCAAAGACTATCTCAAAGGATGAAGCCGAAAAGTTTTTTGCTGAAAAAATAGGTCTTGAGCTTGTTTACAGAAAAGATTACGGCAAGGACAACGTCGAAATTTATATGGCTTATGCACCAAAGGAAACAGGTGTGTATATCAATGCTCTTGACGGAAGCAAATTTTCTCCTACATATTACAGATACAACTTTGCGACAGAGGCAGCTGCATCACCTGCGATGACTGCAGATGGTGCGGCAGAAGAAGAAAAACTCAGCGTTGCCGAAATGAAGGAGTTTGAAAAAATAAGCGGTCTTATGACAGGCGAAGAACTTTTTGAAATACTTAAAACAAAAGATGTTCTTGAAATGCCAAAAGAAAGCAGTATGTCATATTATGATTTCTATCATAAAGGCGATGATGAATATAATGTTTCAATAACTTTCAGCACAAACAACGGCAATGGTTCTGCCACAATGAATGCCAAAACAGGCGACATCGTAAGCTACAACTACTATGTTTCAGGAGAAGGCAAGGAAATGAGCGAAAGCACTGGCACAGCAAAGGCTGTTAAAGTGCTTAAAGCCCTCGGCGGAGAAAAGGCTGAAGAGTTTGAAAAAGCAACATTCAATAGTGATAAATGGGGAGCGGCAGTTGGTTTCACAAGATATCACGGCGGTATTGAGTGCGAGTTTGACGGAGCGAGAGTAGGCTTTAATGCCGACGGCACAGTAAGAAACTATTACCTTAACTACACTGATGCAAGATTTCCATCAAGAGCAAATGCTATTACAAAAGAAGTGGCTCTTGGCAATATTTTTGACGGCGCATCATACGAATTGGTTTATATGAGCGACAGTGATAAACAGAAGTTTGTTCCGGTTTATATGTTCAAGGCTTATGATGTTTCAATCAATGCTATTACAGGCGAATTTGTAAATGACGTTAAGGATTTTGAAGACATTTCTTTCGAAGAATACTACACAGATATCGCAAATAGCCCTGCAAAAGAAGAAATAATAAAACTTGCAGAATACGGCATTTATTTTGCAGATGATGCCTTCAGACCAACAGAAAATATTAAGCAGAAGGACATTATTGCGATACTCCACAACGTATTTGGATATGAAACAGGCGCTATAGGCGAAGATACGTACGAAACAGTATATCGCTATGCAAAACGAAACGGCGTAATTAAAAAAGGCGAAGAAAACCGTAATGCAGCAGTAACAAAAATGGACGCAGCAAAGTTTATAGTAAGATATCTTGGATATGAAGATGTGGCTGAGCTTGATATTTATGCGCCTGAGTTCAGCGATTTGAAAGAAAACAAGGGCTATGCAAGTATTTTAGGCGGTATGGGCATAATGTCAGGCGATGAAAACGGAAACTTCAGCCCTGATGAAGTTGTGAAACGAGAAGATATAGCCGAAATAGCAGTAAATATTATAGAACGATAAAAAAAGAGTGTGGAATTTTCCACACTCTTTTTTATTCCAGTATTTTTATGGCTTCTTTATATTTTTCTGCTCTTGCAATGTCCTTTTCGGTTATTGTATCAAGTCTTTCCAGCATACTGTTATGCTTAAGGTCCTGAAACTTCACGCTTTTTGCAAGGGCGTTTTCTCTCAGTCTTTTTACATATTCCATATAGTCTTCATCATCTTTTCTGCATAAAAGATGAAGTGCTTCAATTATATCAGCATCAAAGCCTTCTTTTTCAAGGTCTTCAAATGTGATATCGGTGTCTTCGCACACATCGTGAAGAAGAGCAGTGACAATTTCCTTTTCGCTTTCCAACTGCATGGCAAGATAGAAAGGATGGAAAATGTATGGCTGACCATTTTTGTCATTTTGACCATGATGAGCATTATATGCAATGGCCATTGCTTTTTTTTATCTGCGGAGTATAAAGCATAATCATTCCTCGCTTTTTATAAGGCTGTTGAAAAGGTTATCAAATCTTGGAGATGCTTTTTTCAGTGAAACTGGTCTTCCGTCCACAAGGAAACAGTGCTTGCTTTCTCCGGTGCAGCAGATGACACCTGTTTCTTTGATTGCAACCTTGTATTCGATGATAAGTTTTATTCCGTTATATTCCTTTATGTAAGGGGATACAAGCACTCGCTGATCAAATTTGACGCTCTGTTTGTAGCTGCAGCTTATACTTACAACGGGACTGATGATTCCTTCTTCTTCAAGCTTTGCAAAAGGAAGCCCAAGCTGGTCCATAAAGTCAACGCGCGCTTCTTCAAACCATCTTATATAGTTTGAGTGATGCACCACACCCATCTGGTCTGTTTCGTAATAATGTGCTTTGCGTTCATAAGGTACAATGTTCATATTATTTCTCCTTTTATATGTTTAAAGGACGCTTTTCCTTTGGTATTCGTTTTTGGAATATTTTTCTGCAGGCTGAAATAAGTTTTCTGTCTGCAGTTTTTTCTT
>JAFYQL010000124.1 GCA_017547125.1 Bacillota bacterium | reverse complement strand
CTTCTTCGTATATTTCCTCGTATGCCGAAGATGAGCTTTCAGAAGAATAGTTTTCCGAAGGCGCCGGAGCAGAGCATGCAGCCATTAAAAATACGGTTAAAAAGGTTATAAAAAACTTAAGTATTTTCTTCATAAAAACACTCCTTTTTTAATATGTTAAGTCTATTTTAACAGAAAAAGAGTCGGAATGACAGAAAAAAGATGTTTTGAGACGTAAATATAGAAAATGGCATGTTTTTGCCTTTGTTTACATAAAATATTCTTCGTGGTATAATAAATTACTGATTTATTGTGATTTTAACAGAGGTTTTAATATGAAAAACATAGTTATCATAGGCGGCGGAGCAGGCGGCATTGCGGCGGCAATATCTGCGGCAAAGACAGACAAAAATGCACATATAACCATACTCGAGGGCCTTGACAGAGTGGGTAAAAAGATACTTGCCACAGGCAATGGTCATTGCAACTTGTCTAACGAATACATAAGTGAAAAATGCTATCATTCAAAAAACTATCATATTATGAGAGAATACATCGAAAAGATGCCTTCTTCTATGAGTATTGAGTTTTTTGAAGATATGGGGCTTTTTTCATCATCTGACGATGCGGGCAGAATATACCCATACTGCAGACAGGCATCTATGGTGCTTGATATACTGCTTCTTGCCCTTGAAAGATATAAAATTGACGTGAGATGCGGACAGAAGGTTTCTGATATCAATTACAGAAAAAACGCATTTTTTATTAAAACACAGACAGGTGATGAGTTTAGGGCTGATAAGGTTATACTTGCAACCGGCGGAAAGGCTTCGCCAAAACAGGGAAGCGATGGATCAGGTTATGCTCTTGCAGAAAAATTTGGTCATAAAAGCACATACCTTTTCCCATCTCTTGTGCCTATTCAGTGCAAGGGTAGTGTCTTTAAAGGGCTTAAGGGTATACGAGTGCTCTGCAGAGCTGACCTTTTCATAGATGGCAAAAAGGCAGGCTCAGAAACAGGAGAACTTCAGCTTACTGACTATGGTGTTTCAGGCATTCCTGCAATGCAGCTTTCTTGTCTTCTTGAAAAAAATGCATCAAAGGGCAATGCACAGATAGGCATAGACTTTTTCCCGGACAGAAACTATGACGAAGTGCGCAGAATAATTGCAGACAGAATAAAAATGTATCCGAAGGAAACTCTGGAAAATATTTTCCTTGGACTTATAAATAAAAGAGTGCTTTTTGCAATGCTCAAGAGCCTTTCAATAGAGCCACTTTCAAGAACTGCTGACAGCCTTGGCAAAAAAGAAATTGATCTTCTTGTTTCAACACTCAAGATGTGGAAGTTTGAAATTACAGGTACACTTTCCTGGGATTTTGCGCAGGTTACAGGCGGCGGCATAAAGCTTGACGAAATAGACGAAAACTTTGAGTCTGTATACAGAAAAGGCCTTTATATCATAGGCGAAATACTTGATGTTACAGGCGACTGCGGCGGATACAATCTCCATTGGGCATGGTGCTCAGGCATTGTTGCCGGAAAAAGCGCGGCAGAATAATAAATTTACCAAAGGTGAAAAATGGAAACAGAAAAAAGACGAAAGTTTATAATTGATTTTACATATTTTCTGATAATTGCAGTGCTTACTGTGCTTGCGTTTAAGTTTGTTTTGCCTGCACTTATTCCGTTTATTGCGGCATTTGTTGTGGCAACACTTCTCAGAAAACCTATTGCTGTGATAAACGGCAAACTTAAAATAGGCAAAAAAGCATCAGGCATAATTGCCGTTGTGTGCTTTTATGTTTTGGTTGGTTTTGCTGTGGCATTTGCAGGTACAAGGATTGTCAATGCATCAAAAAGCTTTATTGAAGCGGTGCCACACATGTATTCTGAACATATAATGCCTGCACTTAACACTGTTTTTGCAAGTGTTGAGGGCATAATGATGCAGTTTGACACTTCATTTTACGAACTTTTCTGGCAGTTTGAAACTGAACTTATGCAGTATCTTGGAAATCTTATTTCAGGTTTTTCAACTGTAGCAGTGGGTGCAGTTTCGGGCCTTGCAGGGTTTGTGCCGGGCTTTTTTATCAAAACTATACTTATGGTAATTTCAACGTTTTTTATGGCGGCGGATTATGACAGAATAGTTGGTTTCTTTATGAAGCAGATTGGTGAAGAAAAGGCCATTGTATTTGCAGACACAAAAAACTATATTTCAGGAACTTTGCTTGTATGTCTTCGTTCATACGGCATTATAATGTTGCTTACATTTGCGGAGCTTGCTATAGGCCTTACAATACTCAGAATAAAGCATGCGGTGATTATAGCAGCTATTATTGCGGTATTTGATATACTTCCTATGCTTGGCACAGGCGGTATTCTTATTCCATGGGGTATTATAGCGCTTGCAACGGGAAATGCATTTGTGGGCATAGGTCTTCTTGTGCTTTATGTGCTGATTATTGTTGTAAGAAATATTGTTGAGCCAAAAATTGTAGGCGGTCAGCTTGGGCTTCATCCTATTGTGACTTTGGCAAGTATGTTTGCAGGTCTTCAGATTTGTGGTATTCTGGGACTTTTTGGATTCCCTATATTGCTTTCGCTTATTGTAAATCTTAATAAAAAAGGAACGATAAATATTTTTAAGAATTAAAATTTAAGCCTCCCTTTTGGGAGGCTTTTTTATATTATTTTTGAATTTATTTTCTTTTCCAGTTTCATAATTGCTTTGTAAAGAAATGTTGAAAGAAGGGCAAGTATAACTACCGAAAGCAGTACAATATCAAGGCGGAAAATCTGACTGCCGTAAATGATAAGATACCCAAGGCCATATTTTGCCACAAGCATTTCGCCTATTATTGTGCCGATAAAGGAAAGCCCTGTGTTTACCTTAAGTGCATTCATAATAGCAGGCACATTGGCAGGCAGAATAACCTTGAAAAGTACGTCTTTTTTGTTTCCTCCAAGGGTGTAGATAAGCTTTATCATGTCTTTGTCGGTTTCGTTAAAGGCGGTTAAGATGTTCATTATGCTTACAATTACCGATGTGAGAAGTGCAACGGCTATTATGGCAGAAATATTGTTTCCAACCCAAACTATGATTATTGGCGCAAGGGCAGTTTTGGGTATCGAGTTTAAAACCACAAGGTATGGGTCGACAATGTCATTTAAAAACGAATTCCACCACAAAATTATGGCAGTGCCTGTGCCGATAAATGTGCCGAGAATAAAGCCGGCTATGGTTTCGCATGCGGTTACGGCTGTGTGGAACAAAAGGCGTGAATTAAGGGTCATATCAACTGCAGAAAGCACAATTTCTTTTGGCGAGCTGAATATGAAGGAATCCACGATGCCTTTTTGAGAGCAAAACTGCCAAAGCACTATGAAAGATAGAATTATACTATTGCGGCAAAGCATAATGCAGATACGGCGTTTTTTTATGCTGTGAAGGTATTGTTTCTGACGTGTAGATGGCTCATTCATTGTCTTTCAGCTCCTTCCATATAGCATTGAAATATTCCCTGAAACGTGGGTCATCACGTCTTGAAGGGCTGTGAGAAATGTCAATAATATGCTCGCTTTTTATTATGGCCGGTATTTTTGAAAGCACAAAAACTCTGTCGGATACTGATATGGCCTCCGAAATGTCGTGGGTAACCATTATGGCGGTTTTGCCTTCGTTTTTTATTATCTGGCTTATTTCATCACATACTTCAAGCCTTGTCTGATAGTCAAGGGCAGAAAAAGGCTCATCGAGCAGAAGAATATCAGGCTTTGGAACAAGGGTGCGTATAAGGGCAACCCTCTGACGCATACCTCCGCTTAAGGCGGAAGGGCGAGAATTTATATAGTCTTTAAGTCCGTATTTTTCAAAAAGAGAAAGGGCATACTGCTTTGTTTCTTCGGTTATATTTCCGTTTATTTCAGCACCAAGGCAGGCATTTGAAAATATATTTCTCCATTCAAAAAGATAGTCCTTCTGAAGCATATATCCGCACTTGAAGCCATCATATATTTTAACACTTCCTTCGGAAGATTTGAGTAAGCCCGAAATGATAGAAAGAAGAGTGGATTTTCCGCAGCCAGAAGGACCGGCAACAGATATAAATTCACCTTCTTTAACAGAAAAAGATATATCTTTAAGAACAAAATGCTCTCCGCAGGGCGTGTTGAAACTGAAATTTATGTTTTTAAGTTCAACTGCATTTTTCATTTTTCAGCCTCCGTGTTTTTTTATAGTATATGAAACTTAAAATAAGTTGGTTAATGAAACAAGGCCTGTGATAGTTTGATTTTGAAGTGCAGTTGTGATATTCTATATAATGATTTAATATGGGAAAAATGTGCTTTTAAGCATTTTAAATTTACTTTGAAAGGAACGGTGTAAAATGAAAATTACTGATGAAATGATTGACTACATCGGCGCTCTTTCACGTCTTAAGCTTCAGGACGAAGAAAAAGAAAGTGCAAAAGAAGAAATGGAAAAAATAATCAACTATATGGATATACTGGGCAAGCTTGATACAGAAGGTGTGGAGGCAATGAGTCACGCTTTCCCTGTGAAGAATGTTTTCAGGGAAGATGTTGTTATGCCGTCAACTGACAGAGAAATTATCACTGCAAATGCACCAAAAAGCAAAGACGGAAGCTTTGTTGTTCCAAAAACAATCGGCTAATTGAAAGGAGCAGTTTTAAATATGGAATTTGATAAGATGACTGCCCTTGAGTTAGGCAGAATGATAAAAAACAAAGAAGTAGGCGTTGTTGAAGTGACAAAAAATGCCCTTGAAAATATTGAAAAAAGAGATGCAGTTTATAATGCATTTGTTACTGTGTGCTTTGAAGAGGCGCTTAAACAGGCTGAAAAGGTACAGAAGGGTATTGATGACGGCACATTTACATCACCTCTTGCAGGCGTGCCTATGGCCGTTAAGGATAATATGTGCACAAAAGGCATACTCACAACGGCAGCATCAAAAATGCTTACAGGCTTTAAACCAACATACACAGCAACTGCAGTTAAAAAGCTTGAGAATGCAGGTGCAGTAATGCTTGGAAAGCTTAATATGGACGAGTTTGCTATGGGCTCAACAACAGAAACATCATATAACGGAGCAACATTAAACCCTTGGGGAGAAAACAGAGTTCCTGGTGGTTCATCAGGCGGCAGTGCCGTTGCAGTTGCGTCAGATATGGCATACTACACACTTGGGTCAGATACAGGCGGCTCAATTCGTCAGCCTTGTGCTTTCTGCGGCACAACAGGCATCAAGCCAACATATGGTACAGTTTCAAGATACGGTCTTATTGCGTATGCATCATCACTTGATCAGATTGGTCCTGTGGGCAAAAGTGTGGAAGATGTGGCAGAAGTGCTTTCTGTTATTAGCGGACACGATGCAAAAGACAGCACATCAGTGAATAACTCATTGAAGATTATTCTTAATAACAATATTAAGGGCAAGAAAATAGGTATTCCAAGAGATTACTTCGGCAAGGGTCTTGACGGCGAAGTTAAGGATGCAGTGCTTGCAGCAGCGGCAAAGCTTCAGGCTCTCGGTGCAGAGGTTGAAGAATTTGATATGCCTTCTCTTGAATATGCTATCCCGGCATACTATATCATTGCCTGTGCTGAAGCAAGCTCAAATCTTTCAAGATATGACGGTGTAAAATACGGCTATGCATCACCTTCATTTGAAGATCTTACAGATCTTTACTATAAGTCAAGAAGCGAAGGCTTTGGTGCAGAAGTCAAGAGAAGAATTCTTATCGGTACATTCGTACTTTCAAGCGGATATTATGATGCATACTACAAAAAAGCACTTCAGGCAAAGGCCGTTATCAAGCAGGCTTTTGACAAGGCTTTTGAAAAATACGATGTTATCCTCAGCCCTACAGCGCCTACAACTGCACTTAAGATGGGCGAAAACTTAAATGACCCGCTTAAGATGTACCTTGGTGATATCTATACAGTATCAGTTAACCTTGCGGGCCTTCCTGCTATGGTTGTTCCTTGTGGGTTTGACAAAGAGGGACTTCCAATTGGTCTTCAGCTTATCGGCAAAGCATTTGGCGAAAACGAGCTTCTTAATGTGGGCTATGCTTATCAGCAGAACACAGACTATCATACAAAGAAACCTGTGCTTAAAACAGGAAAGGAGGCGTAAGCAATGGAATTTTTAACAACACTTGGCTTGGAAGTTCATTGCGAGCTTTCTACTGCAACAAAAATATTCTGCTCCTGCACAACAGAGTTTGGTGGAGAGCCTAATACACACGTTTGCGAAATCTGTACCGGTATGCCGGGCACACTTCCTGTTTTAAACAAGCAGGTAGTTGAATATGCTATCAGAACAGGCCTTGCAACAAACTGCGAAATAACACAGTACAACAAATTTGACAGAAAAAACTACTTCTATCCTGACCTTCCTAAAGCATATCAGGTGAGCCAGTTGTATCTTCCTATCTGCCAGAATGGTCACATTGATATTGAAGTAAACGGCGTTAAAAAAGCCATACGCATCAAAGAAATCCACATGGAAGAAGATGCAGGTAAACTTATCCACGATGAAGCAACAGGCATGACAATGGTTGACTACAACCGCTGCGGTGTGCCTCTTCTTGAAATTGTAAGTGAGCCTGACTTTGAAAACGGCGAAGAGGTTATTGCGTATCTCACAAAACTTAAGAGCATACTTCAGTACATCGGTGTTTCAGACTGTAAAATGGAGCAGGGCTCGCTTCGTGCAGACGTAAATCTTTCTGTAAGACCCATTGGACAGACAGAACTTGGCACGAGAACTGAAATGAAGAACATCAACTCTTTCAGAGCCATTGCAAGAGCCATTGAAGGCGAAAGAAAAAGACAGATTGAAGTGATTACTACAGGCGGAAAGATTATTCAGGAAACAAGAAGATGGGATGACAATAAGGGCGAAAGCTTTGCTATGCGTTCAAAGGAAAATGCCCAGGATTACAGATATTTCCCAGAGCCTGACCTTGTGCCTGTTGAAATAAGCGACGAGTGGATTGAAAGAGTAAAAGGTGAACTTCCTGAGCTTCCTGAAGCAAAGAAAACAAGATACCTTGAAGAATATAAGCTTCCTGAATATGATGTTGAAATCATTACAGGATCAAAATTCCTTGTGGATATATTTGAAAAAGCATTTGAGGTTTGCGGAGAAGCCAAAGAGGTTTCAAACTGGATTATGGTTGAAGTGCTTCGTATGGCCACAGAAACTGCAACAGATGTTGAAGATATCGCATTTGATGCGGCAAATCTTGGCAAACTTATTAACCTTGTGAAAGCAAAGGTTATCAACCGTGGTACAGCCAAAGATGTATTTGAAAAGATGTTTACAGAAAACGTAGACCCTGAAAAATATGTCAAGGAAAACGGCCTTGAAATGATGAACGACGACGGGGCAGTGCTTGCTATTGTAAAGAGCGTTATTGAAAACAACCCTAAGGCAGTTGGCGAATTCAAAGGCGGAAGCCAGAAGGTTAAGGCATTCCTTGTTGGTCAGTGTATGAAACAGCTTAAGGGCAAGGCAGACCCTGCAACTGTAAATGTACTTATGGCGGAAGAACTTGAAAAAGTATGATAAATAAAAAGAACCTTGATTTTTCAAGGTTCTTTTTTTGTTATATTTCGTTTGCCGTATTTTCTTCGTATGTATTGTTATAAAATCTTTCCGGCAGAACTTCAGGCTCTCTGTCAGAAAACAGACTGTCAAAAAGGTCTTCAAAACTGTTGAAGGTCTGTACTTCTCCGTCTGAAATGATAGTGAATGAAAAATTGCTTGTTGCCTTTGGAAGAAAGGCTATAACATCATCTCTGAAGCTGCGGGACAAAAAAATATTCGGCAGCACATTGATGGCCCATATAATAAGGGCAAAAAGCAGAACTTTTCTTCTTAAACCGCCTTTTCTTTTG
>JAFYQL010000123.1 GCA_017547125.1 Bacillota bacterium | reverse complement strand
GTACGTATCGGCTTCAGCTATGTACTTGGAAAATATATGGGTATGGGACTTTACGGTGTATGGCTTGCTATGATACTTGACTGGATAGCAAGATTTATATTCAACTTTATACGTTTTAAAGGAAACAAATGGGAAAAAGCCAGCTTGGTATCATAAAAAAAGAACCTTGAAAAATCAAGGTTCTTTTTTATTTTTATCTTTTATTAATCATTGTTCTTGCAGGAGCAAGAGGCATTACCCAACCTTCGTGGTCTGTGTGGAGAAGCTCGTGAGCCTTATGTGAAAGCGGTTTTCCAAGGAAATCTTCATAAAGATGAAGAACTTCCGGGTTTTCGTGGCTATATCTTATGTCTGCATTCTTATCAAGGAAGTAAAGAACATCTGCTCTTTCTTCTGCCTGTTCAATGCCGTCTTTGATAGGCTGACCACCACCGCCGGCACATCCGCCCGGACAAGCCATAATTTCAACAAAATCGTATGTAACTTTACCTTTTCTAAGGGCTTTTACAAGTTTACGTGCATTTCCAAGTCCGCTTGCAACGGCAACCTTAAGCACTGTGCCTGCAATTTCAAACTCAGCTTCTCTCCAGCCATCCATACCGCGTACATTTTTGAATGCATCTGCTTCAGGGTTTTCGCCTGTTACAAGGAAGTATGCACTGCGAAGTGCCGCTTCCATAACACCGCCTGTTGCACCAAATATAACTGCCGCGCCAGTGCTCTTGCCAAGCGGATCATCAAATGGTTCTTCGCCAAGTGACATAGGTTCGATATGTTCACTTCTTATCATTCTTGCAAGTTCACGTGTGGTAAGAACAAGGTCAACGTCACGTCCTGTGCCTGCATCATTCATTGTAGGAAGAGTCGCTTCTCTCTTTTTGGCTACACAAGGCATAATTGAAACAAGGAAAACCTCTTCTTTATTAAGACCAAGTTTTTTTGCATAATATTCTTTAAATATAGCACCAAACATCTGCTGAGGGCTCTTTGCTGATGAAAGGCATTTAACCATATCAGGATACTGGCTCTTCATAAATCTTACCCAGCCAGGGCAACATGATGTAAACATTGGATAAATACATCCGTTGCTTCCGTGTTTAAGTCTTTCAAGAAGTTCACTGCCTTCTTCCATAATAGTGAGGTCAGCACTGAAGTTTGTGTCAAACACGTAGTCAACACCTATTCTCTTAAGAGCTGCAACTATCTTGCCTGTTGTTGCCGCATCTCTTGAAAGTCCAACTTCTTCACCCCATGCAGCACGTACGGCAGGCGCAATCTGCACAACAACCTTCTTTTTACTGTCTGCAATGGCATCAAAGAAAATCTGTGTGTGGTCACGGCTTGCAAGTGCACCTACAGGACAATGTGTAATACACTGACCGCAAAGTGAACAGTCAGAATCCATAATTTTTCTGTTATGGCTTACGTCTACGGTTGTTCTTGCACCTGTACCGTCGATATCCCAGATATTAAGGCTCTGCACCTTGTCGCAAATCTGGATACATCTCATACATTTGATACACTTTGTTGAGTCCTTCACTATCATACTGCGAGGACTCCATGTGCTTTTAGGAATATCTACATCATACGGAATTTCGTTTATGTAAAGGTCTGTTGAAATTGTCTGCAGTGTGCAGTTTCCGCTTCTTGTACACATAGCGCAGTTTGTTCTGTGCTGTGAAAGTATAAGCTCAACATTTGTTTTGCGTGCTTCGCGCACCTTCGGGCTGTTGGTATAGATAACCATACCCTCTTTTACCTTTGTGTTGCAGCTTGTAACAAGGGTATCTACCCCCGCAATTTCAACCACGCATATTCTGCAGGCACCAATTTCGTTTATGTCTTTAAGGAAGCAGAGACTTGGTACATTAACACCAATTGAACGTGCCGCTTCCAGTATAGTTGTTTCTTCATTTACCTGAACAGGCATATTATCAATAGTAATCTTTACCATTTGTTTTCCCTTCCTCCCTTAAATATTCCGTATCCATAGTGGTCACATCTGAGGCATCTTGCTGATTCGTTAAGCGCTTCTTCTTCTGTGAGACCACATTCGATAAGGTTAAAGTCGTTGTTTCTTTCACCGGCATTTCTTTCGGTTGTGTTTATTCTGCCGCATGCAGGTTTAATACCGATTCTTGCATCAGGAATATCAACGTCAACTTCTATCTGATGCTTGAAGCCAAGATATTCGTCAATATTTGCCGCTGCAACTTTACCTGCCGCAATGGCACGGATAACTGTAGCCGGACCTGTTACACAGTCGCCACCTGCAAAGATACCGTCAAAGCTTTCAAGGTTGCTGCTTGAAAGAGCATCAATCATGCCACGTTTGATAGGAATGCCAAAGTCTTCAAATGGTTTGGTTTCAACACCCTGACCGATAGCAACAATAATAATATCGCAAGGAATTCTTACTTCAGGTGTGTCTGCATCAAATGGTCTTGGTCTGCCGTCTTTATCAACTGCACCAATAATCTGAGGCTGCACCCAAAGTGCTGTTACGTTGTCATCGTCATCGCCTGCAATTCTGATTGGTTTCTGGAGGCACATAATTTCACAGCCTTCGCTTATTGCTCCGTCAACTTCTTCAGGCATAGCCGTCATATCAATTTTTCTTCTTCTGTATACGCATGTTACGCTGGCTGCGCCAAGACGTTTTGCACTTCTTGTACAGTCCATAGCAACGTTGCCGCCGCCTACTACTACAACTCTCTTCTTTGTAAAGTCAGGAAGTGAGCCGTCGCCAATATTTCTGAGCATTTCTACTGCAGAAATAACACCTTTTTTGTCTTCGCCTTCGATACCGATTTTCTTGTATGTATGAGCACCGATAGAAATATAGATGCAGTCGAATTCTTCCTTAAGTTTAGGAATTGTAACATCTTCGCCAATCTGTATGCCTGTATGGGCGATTACACCTGTTGAAAGTATGCTTTCGATGTCGTCTCTGAGCATTTCTCTTGGAAGACGGTAGCTTGGGATACCATAGCGCATCATACCGCCAAGGTTTCTTCTTTTTTCAAATACTTCAACGTGGTGTCCCATAAGGGCAAGGTAATAAGCCGCGCTTAAACCGCCAGGGCCGCCGCCGATAACGGCAACTTTCTTTCCTGTGCTAGGTGCACATTCAGGAACAGGAACCTGACCCGCATTATCAACGGCAAATCTCTTAAGAGCATGAATATTGATAGAGTCATCAATCATACTTCTTCTGCAGCGGTTTTCGCAAGGATGTTCGCAAACCATAGCGCAGGCTGTTGGGAAAGGATTATCCTTTCTGATAAGTCTGATGGCATCTGCATATCTGCCGGCAGAAATAAGGCTGATATATCCAGGAATATCTACACCTGCAGGACAAAGTGATACACAAGGCACAGGCTGATAGATATTGAAAAGGCATCTGTCGCTTTTTACGTGTTCAATATAGTCATCTCTGAAGCCAAGCACGCCTTTAAGCACCATGCTTGCCGCCTCTATACCGATGGCACAGTCAGATGAATTTTTGATAACTCGTGCTGTTTTTTCAATAAGATCGATAGTTTCAAGGGTTGCCTCGCCGTCAAGTACGCTTTCTATAAGGTTTGAAAGCTGACCAAGACCGACTCTGCAAGGCACGCATTTACCACAGGTCTGAGCATGGCAAACTTTAAGAAATGCATTGGAAATGTCAACAGGACAAATCCCCGGAGGGCTGGCTATAATTCTGCGCTCCACGTCTCTGTACAGACCTTCTACTACGGTCTGGGCTTCATTTGGTGTTTTAATACTTAATCTGCTCATAAACAAACCTCCTTCTGTATATTTTAAGAATTATTTGCAAACCAATCATCCAAATAAACAAAATTTCATCCACTAATCTATATAGCAAAAACCGTGCCAAATTATTTTGACGTTAATTTAATTTAACTATGTTATTGAAGTTAAATTAAAAAAGTTTTATACTTATAATAGGTAAAAAGGTAAATTTTCGGCTAATTTACGCTTATGGAGGCCATTTTTATGTATGAATTTTTTAACACACTTTCTGACAGCTCAAAAAAGCTGCTTTGCAGAGAACTTTTATATAACGATCTTTTCGGTGTAAACCTTACTGATGCACAGGGCAAGGTTCTTTTTATCAATGATACACATGCAAAAATCACTGGTCACAACAAATCTCTTTACTTTTATGAAAACGGCGAAGGCAGAAGTATGTATGACCTTGAAAAAGAAGGCAGTGTTTCTCAGTCCATCACTGTAAGGGTTATTCAGTCCGGCAAGGAAGTTACTCTCCGTCAGGAAGCATCAGGCGGCAAGATATATGAAGTTAGAGGTATTCCTATCTTTGACGAAAATGAAACTCTCATTCTCGTTCTCAACCTTCTTTTTGACCTTACAGAGCTTGTAAGAACAAAAGAAAAAGCAGCTGAAATGGAAGAATACACTCAGATGCTTAAAAAGGTTATCGAAAAAGAAGGCGGTCTCATTTACCAGAGCCACGTTATGCATCAGGTGGTTGAAAAATCAAAAAAAGTTGCCGAAACTGACGTAACTGTACTTATCACAGGACCTTCAGGGGTAGGTAAAGAACATATAGCAAACATCATTCACGAAAGCAGCAAGCGTCACAGCAAGCCTTTTGTTAAGATAAACTGTGCCGCAATCCCTGAAACACTCCTTGAAAGCGAGCTTTTCGGTTATGAACCGGGCGCTTTCACAGGCGGCAGCCCTAAAGGCAAGAAAGGTCTTTTTGAGCTTGCAAACGGCGGTTCTCTGCTTCTTGACGAAATCGGTGAACTTCCTCTTATGCTTCAGTCAAAACTTCTTCGTGTACTTCAGGAAAGAGAAATCCGTCGCCTTGGCGGCAGCAAGCCTATCAAGGTTGACTTCCGACTTGTAGCGGCAACAAACGTAAATCTTATGGAAAAAATAGCTTCCAAAGAATTCCGTGAAGACCTTTACTACCGACTTAACGTTATTGAAATTAAAATTCCGCCTCTTGAAAACAGACGCGAAGATATTCCGCTTCTTGCAGACCACTTCATCAGAATGTTCAATGCAAAATATGATATGCACAAGGCTATGGATATAGAAGCAATCAGTTATCTTTGCCAGCTTAACTGGCCTGGTAACGTACGAGAGCTCAGAAACGTTATTGAAAGACTCGTAATTCAGAGTACTGACGACATTATCACTGCTCACGAAGCATACGAAGCCCTTGGTATACTTAAAATAGGTACAGGCGACATGTCTATGTCCTTTGCAGAAATATCAACTGATGCATCTCTTAAGGAAATGATGGAAAGCTATGAAAAGAAAATACTTCAGGAATACATCAAGATATACAAGAATGGTACAGAGCTTTCTAAAAAGTTAAAAACAGACCAGTCCACTATATCTAGAAAGTTAAGCAAATATAATATCACATATTGATTCCACCGCACTATGCAAATTTACATACTATGCAGATTTGCATAGTGCTTATTTTTTCCATATTTTTAGCGGTTTTTTTGCGCTTTTTCCCCTTTTTTTGTTTTTTCTATGCATTTTTGCATACCGTTTTGATGCAAATTATTTCATCGTAATAAAGCATAAATATACGTTAAATAAAAAATTATTTAGTTTGTACACAAACTATTTATGCATTGTTGCATAAGAATGCATTTTTTCATTAATCAGAATCCCCTATATATAGTATTTTCGCTATTTTCTATGCATTTTTGCATAATCTTGAACATTCTTTTAACAATCTCAAAAATATTTTTAAATTTTTTCCACTTTGACACATATTTGGCACAGGTGTTGCTATATATTATTATCAAGAACAATTGCGTTCGGAAGGAACACAACTTATGCTAAGCATCAATTACGATATGAAAGGTGGAATGAAGATGTATAAGTGTAGTTTTGAAAGAATGGACGACAAAATTAAAACCTTTGCAAAATTCGGTGACGCAGGACATGGTGGTATAACCAGATACTCACTTTCTCCTGAAGCTATTATGGCTAGAGACGAATTTGTAAAACGCATGACAGCAATCGGCGCTACTATCGAAACAGACGACCTTGCTAACATGTATGCTACAATTCCTGGCTCAGATCCTGATGCTAAAAGAATTGTAATGGGTTCACACTGCGACTCAGTTAAGAACGGCGGTAACTACGATGGTATCCTCGGCGTTATGGGTGCTATGGAAGTTCTCGAAACAGTTGTTGCAGAAAACATCCCTCACAAACATCCATTAACAGCGATGATCTTCACAAATGAAGAAGGTTCAGAATTCCCTCCATGTATGATGTGCTCAGGTATTATGGCTCATGACTATATGCCTGAAAGATTCAGAGACAACTTTGAATACAACAAGATGATGGCTTCCAGATCAATTCTTGACACATCAGTTACATTCGGCGAAAAACTTTCAACATTCAAGTACAAAGGCGACATCGCAAACAGAATGACTCCAGATAAATATGAAGCTCTCTTCGAACTTCACATTGAACAGGGTCCTATCCTTGAAGATGCAGGCAAAAACGTTGGTGTTGTAACTTGCGTATTAGGCCAGATGCTTTATAGAATTAAATTCACAGGTTTCGCAGCTCATGCCGGCACATTCCCAATGAAGAAGAGACATGACGCATTCCACGCAGCTGCTGAAGCTCTTTGCTACATCCATGATGAAGTTGACAAACTTGGTTATGAAGACCTTGTTTATACAACAGGTGAAGTTGTTATTCATCCATGTGTAACAACAGTTATCCCTGACTTCTTCGATTTCTCAATCGACGTAAGACATGAAAACCCAGACGTTCTCAATCAGGTTAGAGAAATTCTCTTCAGCCTTGAAAAGAGAGAATGGAAAGGTTGCAAGTGTGAAGTTGTTCTTGGCTGGAACCGTGACACTGTATATTGGAACCCTACACTCGTTGGTCTCGTAAGAGAATCTGTTGAAGAACTTGGCATTTCACATATGGATATCCATTCAGGTGCAGGCCATGACGCTCAGTACATCTCATACATGATCCCAACAACAATGATCTTCGTACCATCAGACAATGGTCTTTCACACTGTGAACCTGAACATACATCATCAGAACAGTGTACAGATGGTGCAAGCGTAATGCTTAACGCAGTACTTAAGCTCGACGAAAGAGGCTTATAATAAAATAGTTTTATCAACTTATTTTACTAGGGTCGGTTGAGGGGGATGAGGCCCCTCAATCCTCCCCGCACTCATATCTCTTTAAGAAGGAGGATTGTTTATGAACACTTTTTTGTTAGACACAATGACTAATGGTGGCTATTTGGAAGTAGCTAATGACCCGATGTTATGGGTATGCGTTATTCCTGTAGTTATCGTAGAAATGATCCAGGCTGCGCTCTTTATCAAAGACGCTATGAACGCAGGTGAAATCGTAGGACTTACTAAACAGGATTGTAAGACAGCGATGCGTGCAGGTGCTATCTGTACTATCGGGCCTGGTCTCTCAATGTTTACTGTAATGGTTGCTTTCATGAGCATCATGGGTGGACCATTCGCTTGGTTAAGACTTTCAATCATTGGTACAATCACAACTGAAACACTCGGTGCTACAGCTGGTGCTACAGCAATGGGCGTTGACCTTGGTGGTCCAGACTATGGTATCAATGCATTTACATGTTCAGTTTGGGTTATCACTCTTAATACATGGGGCTTCTTCATTGTTAACCTTCTTTTCGCTCACAAGATGGAAAAAGTTAAAGTTGCAATGGAAAAATACGACATTAGAATGTTCAACACAATCGGCGGTTGCCTTATGATCGGTTGTGTAGCTCAGTTCCTTGCTGGCCAGTGTGTTGGTGGTTTCACAAAGATCGTTGCCGCAGTTGCAGGTTTCTTAGCAATGCTTGGTTTAAGATTAATTTCAAAGAAATATCCAAAATTCGCAGAATTCACACTTGGTATTGCTCTTATCATAGGTATTCTTGTTGCTCAGGCATTCGTAGAAATGGGATTCTGATAGGGGGGTTATAGTATGTCAAACGCAGATATCGATAAATTATTTTATGAGAAGTATACCAAACCGATGATCCGTAATGGTCGTCTTACAACTCTTATTGCTGCCCTTCTTACATTCATTCCAGCTCTTTACCTCTGGCTTGTACTTGGTTACAAATGTGAATGGAGCCAGATCCTCGCTGGTTGGGGTATTGTAGGTTCAGCTTATATTTTCCTTTACTTCTTTGAACCACTTGGATTCTATCCTTCAATGGGTCTTTCAGGTATTTACGTTGGTTACCTTGCTGGTAACATTCCTACAGTTCGTCTTCCAGCTATGCTTGCTGCCAGAGAAGCAACAGGTACAGAAGCTGGTACAAAGAAAGGTGAACTCGTTGGCGTTATCGCTATCGGTATGTCAGTATTCGTAAACGTAGCATTCGTTACAGCAGCTGCTCTCGTAGGTCAGGCTATCCTTTCAGTGCTTCCACAGTTCGTACTTGACTCATTCAACTTCGTACTTCCTGCTATCCTCGGTGCCGTTATGGCTCAGTATTGGGAAAAGAACAAAGTATTCGTACCAGGTATCTTTGTTGCTTGCTTAATCATCAACAAACTTCCACTTGGTATCTTCAAGTTCCCTGGCGCTATCACATTATCAATCGTTTGTGGTATCGTAATCTTCATGAACCAGAAGAAAAAAGGCGAAGCTGCTTAATCAGTATACATAATTGTATATAACGTTCCAGTCAAATAAATAATCAAAAGGCTTATTCCTTTTGGAATAAGCCTTTTCTTTATAATAAATCAAAATTTTGTAAAGTTTTATATCGGTATAACATTTTACAAAGGGTTGATACCTTTCCGAAAAAAAGAAAAAGAGGTGTTTATATGAAAGACAGCTTTGTACAATCATTATCATATTTACCATCAGACGCCGATTGCTTAGAGGCATTTCTTAATGAAAAGCTTGAAGAAGGCTATCGCCTTAAATGGATTAAAGCAGGCTTTGCCGGCTTTGTAAAAACAGACTATCCTCATTTTCGCTATGCTGTTGACCAGTATCCAAATGCCAGCTTAATCTCCCTGAAGAGAGAATCTAAAATCCGCATGGGTTTATACAACGAAAACGACTGGTATTTCCTTGCAAAAACAAGAGGCAACTACATTTTCTTTACAGACAATGAAGAAGCCGAATATCCAAACTTCGAAAAAGATTTAAAAATTAAAACCGTTGATGCAGAATCAAAAAGAAATGCAGCGATCATTTTCATCATCGGTATTCTTGTTTATCTTTGTGTTAAAAGCAAAGCGTTTATGTATACATACGTTTTCACAAACCTCTATATGTACATAACACTCATTCTTGCATACCTTGCCGGCGTTAGCTTCGCAGCGATATTCATGTATTCAAAACAGAAATATCGTCTGATAAACAAAATCTACAAAACCGACATAGCAGAAGCATTAAAACGCGGCCGACTTTACACCGTAAGAAATATCGGCGTTATTGCACTTGCACTTCTCTGCTACCTTTTTGAAACAAAAGACACGCCTCTCAACTGGGTATTCCTTCTTATACCTATCGTTGCAATGGTTGGCGGTGCTATCGTTATCAAAAAAATATTCAACAAGAGCCCTGAAAAAGACGGCAGAAAACTTGTTCCGCTCACATACGGTATCGGTGCAGTTTTACTTGTAGCAGTTTTATTCTCATTCACAAGCATCAACAGATTAAACAAAGAAACTGCTCAGAGAGAATATGCTGAATCACTTGCAAAATCAAGCACTTACCCTGTTCTTGAATACGATGATTTCTTTGATGGCGAAAAAACATCTCAGTGCAGAGAACTCAACTCACTTTTCGGCGTAAACTATCTCTTCCAGGAAACAGACGGCGAAAACACAGTATTCAGCAACTACAGTTCTTTAAACAACTCTGCAGCCGCAGACGTTGTATTCAATTATCTTTTTGAACAGGCACAGACAGACTATCAGGGAACATTCGAACTTAAAGCAGCTGACAACACATATGCTCAGCTTTATTCAATACCTGATAAATATGCATACCTTATAAGACGCGGCAATGAAATCATACTTATGACACTTACCGATGGTGCCAACAGTGAAGATGTTGAAGCGAAGCTTATTGAATTAACTACAAAATAAAAACCCTTTCAACATAATTAACACTCCTACCACGAAAAAAGCCTGTATCCCATCAGGCTTTTTTCCTGCAAAAAAATAACCGAGACCATTACGGCCTCGGTTTTATTTTTGTTTAATTATGCTCTTGCTTTTTTGATTTCTTCGATCATAAGTGGAAGAACATCAAGTACGTTGCCTACGATACCAACGTTAGCGATATCAAAGATAGGAGCATCTTCGTCCTTGTTGATAGCTACGATGTAGTCTGAACCAATCATACCTGATACGTGCTGTGTAGCACCTGAGATACCACAAGCGATGTAAAGTTTTGGCGCAACGATTTTGCCTGACTGGCCAATCTGGTGTGCTCTTGAAATCCAGCCTGATTCGATAGGAGCTCTTGTAGCACCAACAACACCGCCAAGAAGGTCAGCGAGTTCTTTTACAAGTGCAAAGTTTTCAGCAGCACCCATACCTCTACCGCCTGATACGATAACTTCAGCTTCTTCAAGGTTTACTGTTTCGCTGATTTCTTTAACTGCTTCAGCGATTTTTGCTCTCATAACGTCTGCAGGTACTTCGATAGCTTCTGCTGTTACAGCAACTTCTCTTTCAGCTGGGTCAGCTTTCTTGAATGAACCTGAACGAACGATAACAACTGGAGTACCTTCAACTACCATGTCATTAAGAAGGTTACCATTGTATGATGGACATGTGTAAACTACTTTACCGTCTTCAACTTTAACTGCTACTACGTCTGTTACACAACCTGTACCAAGCTGAGCAGCAAGACGTGGAGCAAAGTCTTTACCGTCAAGTGTTGAACCTACAAATACTGCTTCTGGGCTGTATTTTTCAACAAGGCTTTTCATAATGTAGCAGTAAGCTTCTGTGTTGTAGCCTTCGCTTGCTACTGTGATAACTTCGTCTGCGCCGAATGTAGCTGCCTGTTTAACAGCTTCTTCGTTGCCGTTGCCGATGATAACTGCAACAGCTTTATCTGAAACTAATTTAGCCGCTGTAATCATTTCAAGGCCAACGTTTTTAGCCTTGCCTTCAGCTGTTTCAATATATACTAAAACCATTCCTAATACCCTCCTTAAAATACTTTTGCTTCAGCCATTAAGCCAATAGCTTTTGCTACTGTTTCTTCAACAGTTTCTTCTTTGATTTTTACGCCTGCTTCTTTTTTAGCTGGTTCGTAAACTTTTGTTACGCTTACTTTAGCGTCTGTGTTTACTTCTACAGCGAGATCAGGAATAACAACCTTTCTAGCAGCCATTTTGCTCTTCATTGTTGGGTATCTTGGGTCATATTCTGGCTTTGTAACTGTAACAACACAAGGTGTAGCTACGTCAACCATGTTGTAACCTTCTTCTGTTTCCTGCTTAACAGCAAGACCAGCTTCTGCAGGTTCAAGACCTACAATATTTGTAACCTGTGGAAGACCAAGGATTTCAGCAAGCATAGGACCAACCTGGCTTGATGTGAAATCTGTTGTTTCTTTGCCGCAGAATACTACGTCAAATTTAGCACCTGCTTCTGCTTCGATAGCAGCAACAGCTTTTGCAAGTGTGTCAGCGATACCGTAAGTATCTGTTTCAGCTTCGCTATTTACAAGGTATGCTTTGCTAGCGCCTACTGCACAACAGTTTCTGAGTGAGTCTCTTGCTTTTTCCGGACCTACTGATAATACTGTGATTTCGCCGCCGTGTGCTTCTTTAAATCTTGTAGCCATTTCAAGTGCATAGCCGTCAAATGCGTTTACGATAGGTGCGATTTTTTCAATGTCAGCTTTGCCTGTTGCCTGGTTAAGGCTTACTTCAACAGAATCGTCTGGCACCTGTTTAATACAAACTAAAATGTTCATCTGTTTTTCTCTCCTGTCCATAATCACGTCAAATGTGCAGTGTCGCTTACAGCACTGCACATAGGACTTTTTGATATTAAATTACGTTTTAATTAAAATCTTCCAAGAAGCTGGTTAGCAATAACGATTCTCTGAATTTCGTTTGTACCTTCGAAGATCTGGAAAATCTTAGCGTCTCTTAAAAGTTTTTCAACTGGATATTCTCTTGAATAACCGTAGCCACCGAAAATCTGGATAGCTTCTGATGCACAGAACATAGCAGCATCACCAGCGTATGATTTAGCGATAGCATCTTCCATTGTGTGTTTCTGATCTGTTTCATGCATGCTTACTGCACGAGCAACCATCTGACGTGCTGTTTCACAGTAGATCTGCATGTCAGCAAGTTTGAACTGAAGACCCTGGTTCTTACCGATTGGTTTTCCGAACTGCTGTCTTTCTTTCATGTAAGCAATAGCTTCGTCGATAGCTCTCTGAGCGATACCTACAGCTACACAGCCCATGAATGGACGACCCATATCAAGTGTCATCATAGCAATCTTGTAACCGTCGCCTTCTTTACCAACAAGGTTAGCTGCTGGGATACGGCAGTCTTCAAGAACTACGTCAGCTGTTGTTGAGCATCTGATACCCATTTTGTTTTCGTGGTGACCAACGCTTAAACCTGGTGTATCCATTTCAACGATGAAAGCTGAAAGGCCTTTAGCGCCTAATGATTTGTCTGTTGAAGCTGTGATTAAGTAGAAACCTGCTACGCCAGCGTTTGTGATGAAGCATTTTCTACCGTTAAGAACGTATTCGTCGCCATCTTTAACAGCTGTTGTTCTACCAGCACCTGCATCTGAACCAGCGCCTGGTTCTGTAAGAGCAAATGCAGCAAAACCTGTTTCCATGAAGAGTTCTGAACATCTTCTCTTCTGATCTTCTGTACCAGCTTTAAGAACTGCTTTGTAAGCAAGACCTGAAGCTGCAAGTGATGTACCGATACCAGCATCTGCGATTGAAATCTGTTCAAGAAGAGCAGCTACTGTTACTTTGTCAAGGCCCATACCGTCGTATTCTTCTGGAATTTCGAGAGTATGTACACCCATTTCAAATACTTTATCGTAGATTTCCTGTGGAAAATCGCCTGTTACATCATATTCTTTACACTGTTCTTTAATTTCTTTCTGCGCAAGTTCTCTTACGGCTTCGAGTAAGTCATAATTTTCTTCTGGAATTGCGTATGCCATTGGTTTTTTCCTCCATATTTAATAAAACAAATTCAACTATTGGTTATTTACTATAAATTAAAGTTTGTAGCAAACCTTGCCTGGGTTAAGGATAAGGTTAGGGTCAAATACTTTCTTAATACCGTACATAAGGTCGATGCTCTGTTCGCCAAGTGATTCTCTGAGGTACTGGAATTTGCTGTGACCGATACCGTGTTCACCTGAAACAAGACCGCCGAGTTCGTTAGCTTTTACATACATCTTGCCAAGAGCGATTTCTGCTTTTTCAAGGAATTCATCTCTTGGAAGGTCTTCTCTGAGAACGTAAACATGAACGTTACCGTCGCCAGCGTGACCAAAGCTTCTGATCTTGATACCAACTTCTTCTTCAAGACCGTTAACGTATTTAAGAAGTTCTGGAATCTTGTGGATTGGAACTACTACGTCACATTCGTCAAGTTCTGATGTTGATGCACAGATTGCTTCATAGAATGCATTTCTTGCGCTCCAAGCTTTTGCTCTGAGGTCTGGTGTATCAGCAACGAGTACGTCGATAGCGCCTTCTTCAAATACAACTTCTGAAGCTTTTTCAATGATTGGATCAAGAGCATCCATTGAATCTCCGTCAAATGTTGTAAGGAGGTAAGCTTTAGCTTCTACGCCGTCAACAACGTGTGGGAATACATCTCTTTCAAGATATTTTTCAGCCATGTAAACGATTTCGCTTTCCATGAATTCAAGAGCCTGTGGTTTAAGACCAGCCATGAAGATCTTTGGAACAGCACCGATACAAGCGTCGATATCTTCGAAAGGAATGATAAGGCTTACTGTTTCTTTTGGCTGTGGAATAAGTTCAAGTGTAAGTTCTGTGATGATAGCAAGTGTACCTTCTGAACCAACTACAAGGTTAAGGAGGCTGTAGCCTGAGCTTGTTTTAGCAACGTTAGCACCAAGTTTGATGATTTCGCCGTTTGCAAGACAAACTTCCATAGCTCTTACGTATCTTCTTGTTGTACCATATTTAACTGCTCTCATACCGCCGGCATTTGTTGATACGTTACCGCCGAGTGTAGCAAATTTTTCGCCTGGATCTGGTGGGTAAAGGAGACCCTGTTTCGCTGCGTCTTCTGAAAGCTGGTTGAGAAGAACACCTGGCTGTACTCTTACTGTGAAGTTTGCAAGGTCGTATTCAAGAATTTTGTTCATTCTTGTTGTTACAAGTGTAACACCGCCTGCGATTGGAGGGCAGCCGCCTGCAAGACCTGTACCAGCGCCTCTAGCTGTAACAGGAATTACGTTTTCATTACAAAGTTTCATTACAGCAGAAATTTCTTCTTTAGAAATAACTTCTACTACTACTTCAGGATTAAATTTGCCGTAGATTGGCATTTCGTCATGTGCATAGTCTTCGTTGATATCTGCGCCTGTGTAAACTCTGCCAGGAGCGATAGCTTTTAACTGCTCAACGAATTCAGGTGTAATTGTGTTGTAGCCCATTTCAATTTCCTCCTTAGATACATTGAATAAAATTAAAATAATAATATTTACTGAGTAATATAAAAGTTTGTTAAAGCTTTATCGGTATGATGGTCTGACCATTTCAAAAATCCTCTAAAACTTTGTGCAATTTTACTTTTTAAAAAGGTGTTTTATGCCTGTGTAAGTGTCTTTATTTCTGCCACAGATCCCTTTGGGCTGTGCCGTCATATAAAGCTGCCTGGTACACACCGCTACACCTTGTTATTTTTCAAACTGCAAATACCAACTTTTGTTTCCCTCATGGTCAGAAGGCCTTTAAAATGATTTTTTAACCACATAAATCCTTTCTTTACCATTTTAGGCTAATACGATTATAGTACTGGTCAGACCAGCCGTCAATAACCAAAAACAACGTATTTTCCCTTGAAATATAAAGGTTTTTGTGCATTTGGTCGAAAACTCTTGTTTTAAATTTAACAAACACTTAGCGCACTAACTATTTTTTTGTGCGCGGAAATATCATCCGATAAAATCACATTTTATTTTTACGATAATTTTTTTATTCATAAAAAATAGCCGTGAAAATTCACGGCTGAAAAATTTCTATATACAATTATGCTTCCATTTCGTGATTTTTTCGCATCTTTGCAAGTATCTGCACAAACATAATAATGGCAACAACAAGTGATGCGATGTCGGCTATAGGCTGCGCATAAATTACACCCTGAAGACCAAACATTTTGTTTCCGATGATAGCGATAGGAAGGAACATAAGTCCCTGACGGCTTACTGAAAGAATAAGCGCCTGGAATGCCTGACCCATGCCCTGGAATGAGAATGAGAATACGAAAAGAATACCGATGAACGGACCTGATACCATAAGAGCTCTGAGCATCATTGAACCGTATTTGATAACCTCAGCATCTTCGATGAACATTCTTACAAGACCGTCTGCCGCAAAGTAATAGATTACTGTAAGCACTGTACCCATAACAATGTTGCACGCAGCAGCAAACTTCATTGTACCGCTAAGTCTCTTTGTATTTTTGCTGCCGTAGCAATAGCCAACAAGCGGCTGAATACCCATAGCAAGACCCATCTGAACAAATATTACAAGCATATTTGCCTTCATAGCAACACCCATACCTGCAACAGGGCTGTTTCCGTATGAAACAAGAAGCATGTTGAGTATGATATTTGAGCAGCTCATAAGCACGTTGTTGAGGGATGCAGGAATACCGATTGCAAATACGTTTTTAACAATACGTTTTGTTACTGCAAAATGTTTTCTGCTGATAGAAAGCATTGTTGTGCCTTTTCTGAAGTAGAAAAGATAGTAAACAACTGTGCACATATTACCAATTACTGTGGCAATAGCCGCACCGGCAACACCCATCTTAAGAGTAAGAATCATAATAGGGTCAAGCACGATGTTTACTATTGTGCCAAGCATCATACCCGTCATTGAAACCTTTGCCGCACCTTCAGCACGGATGATATTACCAAAAGCACCACCGATAACATTGAAAACCGCACCACAGGCAATATATAAAAGATACTGCTTTGCAAATGTGAATGTATTTTCGTCCGCACCTATTGAAATAAGCACTTTATCAACAAAAAGGAAGAATGCAATCATAATGGCAATGGCTGATGCTATACCGCCATAAAAACAGAATGATGATGTCTTTTTAACCTCTTCCATTTTGCCTTCACCAAGGCATCTTGAGATGTAACTGCTTCCGCCCACACCAAAAATATTACCTACAGCCATTATAAAAAGGAAAACCGGCATAGCAAGTGATACTGCTGCAACCTGATTTGCGTCGCCTGTCTGGCCTACGAAAAATGTGTCTGCCATGTTATAAAAAACCATAACAAGCATGCTGAGTATAGTTGGCACAGCAAGTGATGCAACAGCCTTTGGTATTGACTGACTTTCGAAAATATCTGTGTTTTTCATATTGCCCCTCCTTAAGAAATATCTATAAAAAAATTAATTATTAGCACGCAAAATATTCTAACATTGCAAAATTTTAATGTCAATTGACTTAATACAAATTTTACACCGTGTTCGTCTACTTTTAATTTAGTTTTTGGTATACAATTATATTAAGAAAGGAGGGCACTTATGGACAGAGTAATACTGCATTGCGACTGCAACAATTTTTTCGCATCTGTTGAAGAAAAACTTAATCCTAAGCTTAAAGGAATACCCATAGCAGTGGGCGGAGACGAAGAAAACCGTCACGGCATAGTCCTTGCCAAAAACGAACTGGCCAAAAAGTATGGCATCAAAACCGCCGAAACATTGTGGCAGGCACGCAAAAAATGTCCGTCTTTAACAGTTGTGCCTCCTCACCATAGCGAATACAGTCATGTTTCCGCACAGATAAACAAAATTTACGAAGAATATACTGACCTTGTTGAGCCTTTCAGCATTGACGAGAGCTTTCTTGATGTAACAGGAAGCCAGAGGCTTTTCGGTGACGGAAAAACCATAGCCGACACCTTACGAAAAAGAATAAAGGAAGAAATCGGCATAACCATTTCCGTTGGTGTTTCATTCTGCAAGATATTTGCAAAGCTTGGCAGCGACTACAAAAAGCCCGATGCCACAACAGTTATCACACGCGAAAACTTCAGAGAAATACTTCATCCGCTTTCTGCCGACAATCTTATGTTCGTGGGCAAAAGCAGTTTTGAAACCCTTAAAAAAATGGGCATATACACCATTGGCGACATTGCCAACAGTGATATTCATATGCTGGAAAAATCACTGGGCAAATCGGGTACACTGCTCCACAACTACGCCTGCGGAATTGACGACGAAAAGGTGCGTTGTCTCTACGACACCCAGGATGCAAAATCCATAGGCAATAGCATGACTTTTTCACGCAATATACTTTCACTTGCTGACATACGCACAGGCACATCTGCCATTGCCGAAATGGTTTCCGAAAGAATGCGCCGTCATCATGTGAAGGGCAGTACAGTACAGATAGGCATAAAATACGATGATTTCAAATATATCAGCAGACAGAAAACTCTGCTTAACCCAACCAATGTTTCAAAGGAAATTGAAGACCACGCCTACGACCTTATAGTTTCAAATATGGCAAAAGGCAAGCCTATACGTCTTCTTTCTATTCAGCTTTCGTCACTTGTGGACGAAGACAGTGCAACTCATCAGATTTCACTTTTCGGCACAGAAGAAACAAACTACGAGAAGAGAGAAAAGCTGGACAAGGCATTGGACAAGATACGAAACAAGCACGGCAAATCTGCCGTAAGTACAGGCGACATAATGACAAATGATTTTGGCGTAAGGAGATAAAATTATGGAAAACTACAAAGCAATAGATTTTGAAAATTGGCCAAGAAAAAACCACTACCTTTACTACACAAACCTTGTAAAAGCAGGCTACAGTATGACAATAAACCTCGATGTAACTCGTCTTGTTTCTTTCTGCAAGGCAAAAGAACTTAAGTTTTATCCAACATTTATCTATTGCGCTGCTGCCGTTGTAAACTCAACCGAAAACTTAAAAATGTTCAAGGACAAAGATGGTATGCCCTGCGTATGGGACAAAGTTGTGCCAAACTACACCATTTTCCACGATGACGACAAAACATTTTCCGACATGTGGACAGATTTCGACTTTGATTTTAAAACATTCTACGAAAACATCACATCTGATATGGAAAAATACAAGGATGTGAAGGGTGTAAAGGCTAAAGACGGTCAGCCGCCAAACTTCTTCTGCATCTCCTGTGTGCCTTGGGTTAGCTATACCGGATACAGCACATATTCAGGCGGTGGCGACCCGACATTTTTCCCAATCATCACCTTCGGCAAATATACAGAAGAAAACGGCACTCTCAAGATGCCGTTTACTCTCACAATATCCCACGCCGTATGCGACGGGTACCACACCGCCAAGTTTTTTGACGATTTACAGAAATTTATAGATGCTTTTGCAGATACAAAGGAGGCATAAGCCTATGAAAAAATACCTTCTGTTGATTTTGGCATGTTCGTTTATGCTTTGTGCTTGTCAGAAAAGTATGAATTATATAATTCAAAACGAACCAAGCATAACAGGAACCGTTTCCGAAGTATATGAAAACAGTATTCTTCTGGAAGACAAAAATTCGGACTCATATTCTGTATCTCTCAATGCAGAAAACAGCGACAGCTACACCGACATAGTGAAGGGTGACGAAATTGTGGTATATTTTGACGGAAGCATAGCAGAAAGCTACCCTATGCAGATAAATAAGGTTTATGCCATCACTCTCAAAACACCTGCCGACAGAGAAATAAATAATAATCCATAATAAAAAAGCCATACGATTATTCGTATGGCTTAAATTTTTCAAATATTTCGCCCTGCGGACTGCTTTGGGCTTCTATTGTTTTTCCGCTAAATTTATCCTTAAAGGATGTTCTGCTTGACCAGAGTGCAATGTTGAAAAAGCCTCTTCGTCTTGCAAATGCAGGGTTGTATTTGCTGTCACCCCAAAGTGCAATTTTTCTTGATGCAAACTGCACTCTTATCTGGTGATGTCTGCCTGTTTCAAGCTTTATTCTCACAAGGCTTAAGTTTCCAAATTCTTCATCTTCCACAGTTTTTAAAACCTTGTAGTGAAGAACGGCCTTTTTTGCGTTTTTATTACTCTTGTCTGCCACTGAAGAAGTGTTAAGCTTCGCATTTTTAACGAGATAATCCTCAAACGTACCCTCTTCGCACTCTATCTTTCCGCAGACAACGGCAGTATATTCCTTTTCCACCGCATTATTCTGCACAAGAGCAGAGCATTCAGCCGCAGCCTTTTTGTTTTTAGCAAGTATTATTATGCCGCCAACAGGTCTGTCAAGGCGGTTTATAACGCTCATATCCTTTATGCCTGTCTTATTTTCGCACAGTGTGAGAATATCATCATCGCCTGTTTTGTCAGGCTGAGAAGGCATTCCCTGCGGTTTCTGGGCAAGTATATAATTTTTGTCTTCATACAAAATTTCAAAACTCATTGGCAATTACCACACCGCTTTTTGCTTTTACTTTAACCTTAAAGTGTCCGTCAGAAACTTTATAGTAATTTTCAGGCACTTTTCTGCCGTCTGCAGATGAGAAAATCATCTTAAATAAAGTTTTTTCCTCAACACCTGTTCTCCAAACCGGCACACTGTATTCCATATCTTCTTCAGTGTTGTTGAAGGCTACAACTACGCAGTTTTCTCTGTCGAAACGTGCATAGCTCACGAAGCCTCTTCCTTCATTAAGGAACATAGTTGAGCCTGTTTTAAACACATCATAGCGTTTTCTTAATGAAATAACATCTCTATGGTAATGAAGAAGGTCATAGTCTTCATTACCCCAAGGATATGTCCTTCTGTCGTCAGGGTCTGTCCAGCCCACAACACCGGCCTCATCACCATAATATACAGTAGGTGAGCCAACCCAGGTAAACTGGAATAAAACAGCTTCTTTCATAATGGCCATATCTGTGTTTTCGCCAGCTGCAGCACTTCCCTTTGTTGCAACTCTGCCCACAGTCTTGTTTGTTCTTGTAAGGAAACGAGAATGGTCGTGGTTTGAAAGCTGATTCATAGTTGTGAAAAGTGTCTGTCTTGGAAGGCGTGCCATTGTCTGAACCATATCATTGGCAAACATACCGCCGTTATTGTATTTTTCGTCATTATAGCTATCACTGTGCTTTTCCATACCTGTAAAGAAGTATGACACAGGGTCCATAAAGGCGTCGTAGTTCATAATCGTGTCCCACTGTGTGCCGTCAAGCCACGGAGCAGGATTTCCGTAGTGTTCTGCAAGTATAATCGCTTCGTTGTTGGCTTCTTTTACAGCATTTCTGTACATCTGCCAGAATTTGTGGTTATATTCTTCAGTCTGGCCAAGATCTGCCGCAACGTCAATTCTCCAGCCGTCAGCATTATATGGCGCAGATATCCATTTTTTCGCAGTAGAAAGTATCTCATCGAGAAGCTGCGGAGAATCTTCAAAATTAAGCTTTGGATGATTTGGAAGATCCCACCAGCCTGCATACTTTTCATTCTTTGGCCAAGAATTTTCTTTCCATACAAAGTAGTTGTTGTACTTACTGTCTTTGCTCCAGTAAGCACCCACATCTTCGCCTCTGCCGCCATAGAAGTTTTCTCTGTCGAGCCACTTATTAAATGCACCACAGTGGTTGAAAACACCATCAAGAATAACTCTTATGCCCATTTCATGTGCCTTCTCAACAAGAACTCTGAAAAGTTCATCGCTGGCCTTAAGGTTTTTAGGGCTTGTTGTTCTTATTTTATACATTGAGGCATTTTCGTTTGTGCTTTCGTCTTTATTAAGCACTCTGCCGCCATCTTCAACTATCTTGCCGATATGCGGATCAACGTGTGAATAGTCCTGAATATCGTATTTATGATTGCTTGGTGAAACAAAAATAGGATTGAAGTAAATTGTTTCAATACCAAGATCTTTTAAGTAAGGAAGTTTATCTATAACACCCTGAAGGTCGCCACCGTAGAAATTTCTGATATCTTCTGCTTCAGGCACCTGGTTCCAGTCTTTAACCTGGCGCACCTTCTTTTCAAGGTATACATATTCATCATCTTTTACTGTGTTTGTTGGGTCACCGTTGCAGAATCTGTCTACATAAATCTGATACATAACTGTGCTTCTACTCCAGAGCGGAGTTTTAAAGCCTTTGAGTATCACAAAATCTGCATAACTTAAAACCTCTTCGCTTACGCCAACCTTTGAATAGTAGTATGTTTTTTCGCCCTTCTTGATTTCAAAGTAATATTTAACATTTTCTTCAGAAGGCGCAAGGGTTGTGCTGTAATAATCGAAAAGGCCTTTTGTTTCTGTTTTGTGCATAGCGATGCTTTTGCCGTTAGCCACAGCACATACGCTGTCAGCATCGTCTTTTGCTGTTCTTATTTTTATTTCAATACTGTCGTTTTTATCAGGCTCCAACGGAAGTCGGTAGCATTCTGTTTCGTCACTGAAAACCGCAAGTCTGTTAATTTCCACTGTAATCACTCTCCATATCCTAGTATACTTTATTTTGGTAAAGCAGTCAATTGACTCTTTTTACAGTGCCAAATATGTACTTTGCGGTATTGCTTTACAAATATAATGGTGTCATAATTAAAGTATAAAATTTGCAGGAGGCAATATATGAATAACTTTTTAATTGCCTTTAATGCAGTTGCGCCTTTGGCCAGCTACATACTTATAGGCATATTTATAAAAAGATTAAACCTTGTGGAAGACGATTTTCTTGGAAAGCTGAACCGTCTTTTGTTCAAATGCTTTTATCCGGTTATTGTTTTTTCCAATATATACACTTCAGACTTTTCACAGTCTGCCGATGTGAAGCTTATAGCATATCTGACTGTTTTTTCAGTCACCCTTACGGCTACGCTTTGCTTCGTTGTGCCAAAATTCATCAGAAGCAGAGCAACCTGCGGTGCTTTCATTCAGGGCACTTTCAGAAGCAATATCATTCTTTTTGGCCTTCCGCTTACCATTTCTATATTCGGCGACGGAAATGCCGGCATGATGAGCGTTGCAACTGCGTTCATAATTCCGCTTTATAACGTTCTTGCAGTGGTTGTGCTTGAATATTTTGGCGGACAAACAACAAATATATCCGCCTTATTAAAAAACATAGCGAAAAATCCGCTTATTATAGGCGCCATAATAGGTATCCTCTATAATCTTTTCAAACTTCCTGCACCTGCACTTATGCAGAGCATAGTAAAAAACATTTCAAACAGCACAACAACATTTGCGCTTATAGTACTTGGGGCATCTCTTCGTTTCTCATCACTTGCAAGAAACTTAAAGTACATCGCCGTATGTCTTTTCCTGCGCCTTATTGCAGTGCCGGCTGCGGCTGTGCTTATTGCATATTTTATAGGTCTTGAAGATATGCAGCTTTTCACTGTGCTTATTATTGCCGCAACACCCGTTGCCACATCATCATATACGATGGCTCACAGTATGAATAGCGACCACGAGCTTGCAGCACAGCTTGTTGCCATAAGCACAGTATTATCGGTATTTACTATATTCAGTTGGATTATGCTCTTTTTCACACTGGGGTTAATCTGAAGCCTTGTCGCTTTACAAAACAGAGCAATAACATTAAAATTGGGATAAAAGCTATTCCATAGTTTAAGGATATTATCATAATGGACGAAAAAAACACACTTTCTTTGGAAGAAAACTCTTCCGAAGTTGATATCAAAACCGAAAAATCCAAGCCTTTTTCATTCTGTTTAAAAGGCTTTTTTGCAGGCTTGCTTATCGCTTTGGCTGCATTCTTTTTGTGCGTAAAATTTGCCGGCCTTAAAATGTGGCAATCCGTTCTCATTTCTATCG
>JAFYQL010000122.1 GCA_017547125.1 Bacillota bacterium | reverse complement strand
TTAAATTCGTTTGAAGGTGGTATGTTTGTATAAAATGTACGCATTTAATCGAAATATAATATAGTAAAAAAATTAAAAAGGAGAATGCATTATGGAAATACAATTGCAGGCACTCATAGATCAGATTAAAAAAGATGGTGTAGATGCTGCTGTAACTGAAGCTGAAGCTGTGCTCAATGCTGCAAAAGCTGAAGCTGAAAAAATTATTTCAGATGCAAAGGCAGATGCAGAAAAAATTCTGATCAATGCTAAAAACGAAAACGACAGAATGGTGAAATCCAGCGAAGACGCTATTCGTCAGGCCGGCAGAAACCTGCTTATTTCTTTCAGAGAAAGCGTAGCTAAAGAAGCAAATGCTATCATTGCAGGAAATGTAACAGCAGCTTACTCAGCTGAAGGTCTTACACAGCTTGTTATGAAAGCTGTAGAAGGCTGGACAGCTAAACCTGACGCTGAAGATATCACAGTTATTATGAACAGTGAAGATCTGAAATCCATGGAAGAAACATTGCTTGCAGGTCTCAAAGAAAAAATGGCTAACGGCGTTACACTTAAAGCTAATGATAATTTTGACGGAGGTTTCCGTATAGCTGTAAACGAAGGCGGAGCATACTATGATTACTCTGCTGAAGCGGTTGTAGATATGTTGGCTAACTATCTCAGCCCTAAAGTAACAGCACTTCTGAAAGAGGCGGAATAATATGGCTGAAATTTATTTTATGTCGCAGCTGCCATCTTTGGATGGTATAGGTGAAAATACAGCGCTTCCTATCACTGAGGAACGTTTTTTGGAACTTTGTCAGCGATTTTTAGGTAAAAAGGCCCAGCAGGAAATCAATAAACTGTCACTTGCTCCGCCAAGAAACTATGAAAAATCAACTTCTGATTTGGTTGAGGCATGGAATAAAGGCGAGCGTGATCTGAGATTTGCTCTGGCTAAAGTGCGTGCAGACAAGATGAAAAAACCTTTTGATACAGAAAACAAACAGTTTCCTGTTGACCTTGTAAAGGTTGCACGTACAGCGGTTGAGATGGAAAGCCCTATGGAGGCTGAAAAATTCCTCAACCGTTATCGTCTGGAACTTCTTGAAACACTCAGACCAATGGACTCTTTCTGTGAGGACGCTGTGTTCTATTACGGTCTTAAATTAAAACTGCTTTCACGCATGAAACAGTTTAATGCGGATATCGGAGAAACCGCATATAAAAATATTTATAACTCCATTATGAATGGAGATAGGTTGGAGGCTATTCAATGACAGCAAATATAGGCAAAGTTGTAAGCGTTAACGGTAACTTGGTGTCTGTCGAATTTGAAAACAATGTTTCTATGAACGAAATTTGTTACGTTAAAGTAGACGGTGCTGCCCTCAAGAGTGAAGTTATCCGTATACGCGGAAATATCGCACAGATTCAGGTATATGAAATGACAAACGGCATTAAATGCGGTGATGAAGTTGAATTCACCGGCGATATGCTGTCTGTAGACCTTGGCCCTGGCCTTCTTGGTCAGGTATATGACGGACTTCAGAACCCACTGCCTCTTCTTGCAGAACAGGCTGGCTGGTTCCTCGAACGCGGCGTTTACGTAGAGGCTCTGAACTCCGAAAAGAAATGGGAATTTACACCTGTTGCCAAAGTAGGCGATACTCTCAGAGCAGGTGAATATTTCGGTACAGTTCCGGAAGGAGCTTTTGTACACAAAATCTTTATTCCTTTCAATCTGCTTGGCAACTACACAATCAAATCCATCGCAGAAAAAGGCGAATACACAATCAATGAAACAGTAGCAGTTGTAACAGACGAACGCGGCAGAGAATTTCCTCTTAAAATGACATTCAAATGGCCTGTAAAACGTGCAGTTACATGCTACAGCGAAAGACTTGCACCAGTTGAAACAATGGAAACAAAGGTTCGTCTTATCGACTCCTTCTTCCCGGTTGCAAAAGGCGGTACTTACTGTACTCCTGGTCCTTTCGGTGCAGGCAAAACAGTTCTTCAGCACACAACATCCAAATATGCTGACGTTGACATCGTTATCATCGCAGCTTGTGGCGAACGTGCAGGTGAAGTTGTTGAAACTCTTACAGAGTTCCCAGAACTTATCGACCCTAAAACAGGCCGTTCCCTTATGGAAAGAACAATCATCATCTGTAACACTTCTTCCATGCCGGTTGCTTCCCGTGAAGCTTCTGTTTACACATCCGTAACAATGGCTGAATACTACAGACAGATGGGTCTCAACGTTCTTCTTCTTGCAGACTCCACATCCCGTTGGGCACAGGCTCTCCGTGAAATGTCCGGTCGTCTTGAAGAAATTCCTGGTGAAGAAGCATTCCCAGCATATCTCGAATCCTACATCGCTGCTTTCTATGAAAGAGCAGGTTATGTTCGCCTCCCAGACGGCAGCACAGGTTCTGTTACAATCGGCGGTACAGTTTCTCCAGCTGGCGGTAACTTTGAAGAACCAGTTACACAGGCAACACTTAAAGTTGTTGGTGCATTCCACGGTCTTTCCCGTGAACGTTCCGACGCACGTAAATATCCTGCTATCGACCCTGTTATCTCCTGGTCCAAATACACAGGCGTTGTAGATTCCAAAAAAGTTGGTTTCTGTAAAAAAGTTCTTAACCACGGCTATGACATCGGTTCCATGATGAAGGTTGTTGGTGAAGAAGGTACAAGCCTTACAGACTATGTAACATATCTTAAATCCGATATGCTCGATGCTGTATATCTCCAGCAGAACTCCTTTGACCTTGTTGAAGCAAACTGCGGCAGAACACGTCAGCAGTATGTTACAGATAAACTTGTAAAAGTTCTTGGCAGTGAATATGAACTGAGCAACAAAGACGAAGCCCGTGGCTTTATCAACCGTATGCGTCAGAGATTTATCGACTGGAACTACACAGAATTTGAAAGTGAAGCATTCAAAGCAGCGGAAGGCGACATCGATGCACTCTATGCAGAAGGCAAAGGCAGCCTTGGCCGTGAAGCAGAGCTTTTATTAAATGGTGGTGAGTAACAATGAATAAAGTTTTTAATAAAATTGAATCTATCACTGGTAACGTTATTACCGTAAAGGCAAAAGACGTAAAATACAAGGAATTGGCTCAGATTACTACACGTTTCGGCAAATCCCTTGCAGAAGTTAACAAAATCGAAGGCGACATTGTTTCTCTTCAGGTTTTTGCAGGCGGTAAAGGTGTTTCCACAGGTGACGAAGTTCGCTTCTTAGGCCGCGACATGCGTGTTTCCTTCAGCGAAGACCTCCTCGGCCGTATCTTCAACGGTTCCGGCGAACCAAGAGACAAAGGCCCTGTGCTTACAGAAAATATGCAGCCTATCGGCGGCCCTTCCGTTAACCCAAGCCGTCGTATCCTTGCGAACCGTATGATGAGAACAAACATCCCAATGATTGACATGTTCAACACATTGGTTGTTTCTCAGAAACTGCCTATCTTCTCCATCTCCGGTGAACCATACAACCAGCTGCTTGCACGTATTGCTATGCAGGCTGAAGCTGATGTTATCGTTCTCGGCGGTATGGGTCTTAAATACGACGACTTCCTCTACTTTAAAGAAGAATTGTCCAAAGGCGGCGCTCTCAGCAAAACAGTTATGTTTATCCACACAGCAAGCGACCCAACAGTTGAATGTATGATGATTCCTGATATGTCTCTTGCAGTTGCAGAACAGTTTGCTCTTCAGGATAAAGACGTACTTGTACTTCTTACAGATATGACAAACTTTGCTGACGCAATGAAAGAAATCGCTATTACTCAGGAACAGGTTCCTTCCAACCGTGGTTATCCTGGCGACCTCTACTCTCAGCTTGCTTCCCGTTACGAAAAAGCTGTTGACTTTGCAAACTCCGGTTCTGTAACAGTTCTGGCGGTTACAACAATGCCTGGTGACGACGTTACACACCCAGTACCTGACAACACAGGTTACATCACAGAAGGTCAGTACTACCTTAAAGGCGGCCGTATCGAACCATTCGGTTCACTTTCCCGTCTTAAACAGAACGTTAACAGCAAAACTCGTAAAGACCACCGCGCACTCATGGACGGTATGATTCGTTTGTACTCTTCCTACAAAGAAACTATCGAAAAGAAAAACATGGGCTTTGCAATGAGCCGCTGGGACGAAAAACTGCTTAAATACGGCGCACTTTTCGAAAACAGACTTATGGACTTGTCGGTTAATATGTCACTTGAAGATTCTCTTGATATGGGTTGGACAATTCTTGCTGAATGTTTCGAAAAAGACGAAACCGGCCTGAAATCAGACCTTATTGAAGAATTCTGGCCTGCTAAATAAGGGGGACAAAGATTTTGGCAAAAATCAAACTTACTAAAAACGAGTTAAAGGTACAAAAAGATGCTCTCAAAATGTACCGGAGATATTTGCCTACTCTGACACTTAAAAAACAGCAGCTTCAGGCGGAAATCCGCACAATTGAAGTTAAGGCCAAAGCAGTAAGACAAGAAAAAGAAGAACTCGAAAGAGGCTTTAATTCCTGGATTGCTGTATTCTGTGAAAAAGAAGCTTTTCCTGAAGGTGTAATCACCGTAAGTAATATACGCAAAGGTATGGGGAACATTGCAGGTGTTGCAATCCCTACCTTTGACGGGGCGGATTTTTCCAGAGGCGATTATGACTTGTATGAAACTCCACTCTGGGTTGACATAGCTGCAAACCATATGGAAAGAGCAATGTCACTTGACCTTGAGGCAGAAGTGTTGGATGAACAGGTCAGACTTCTGGAGGCAGAACTTCGTTCTACTTCACAGAGGGTTAACTTGTTCGAAAAGGTTAAAATCCCTGAAACAGAAGAGAATATCAAAAAGATATCTATCTATATGGCGGACCAGCAGGTTAATGCTGTTGTTCGTTCCAAAATATCAAAACGCAAGGTGGCACTCAGAAATGCCGCAGCGTCTGAAAGCGAGGTATATTCATTATGATTGTACCTATGAAGAAAGTTTCTCTCATTATTCTGGGGGATAAAAAATCAGAAACGCTCAAAGAGCTCCGTAAACTGGGCATGATGCATGTTGAAATTGCTGAAGGCACAGGGGAAAGAATTAATGAGCTTAAAGGGCAGATTACAATGCTGGAAAACTGTATTTTCAGCATTGAAGAAAAAGTAAAGAAAAACAAAGAAGTAAAAGATGTAACAAATGCTGAAGCTATGGCTGCAGCAAAAGAAGTTGCTTCTTTGGCTGAAGAGAAAAAAGCTTATCAGGCTGAACAGGTTTCTCTTAAATCAGAGCTTGACAGACTTAAAAACTGGGGCGATATTGACCCTGAACAGTTTGGTTATCTGGCAGAAAAAGGCATCGAACTTTCTCTTTACGAAATTCCAAAAGCTGAATATGCTGCTTTGGGCGAAGATGTAAAGACAATCAAGCTGGAAGAAACAAAAACTTCCGTTAAATGCCTTGTAGTCAGACAGGGTGCTGAAGATGAAGAAGCAGTGGATTCTGTAAAGAACTACCGCGTGGAACTTCCTAAAGCATCAACATCAGAAATGATGACAAAGATTGAAAGTCTGGAAAGCAGCA
>JAFYQL010000121.1 GCA_017547125.1 Bacillota bacterium | reverse complement strand
CCAGAGACATGTGAAGTGTTCTTGGGATAGGTGTTGCAGTAAGAGTAAGCACATTAAGATTTTCTCTCAGTGTCTTAAGCTTTTCCTTGTGTGCCACGCCAAATCTCTGCTCTTCGTCAACTATAACAAGACCTAAATCTCTGAACTTGACATCCTTGCTCAGTATTCGGTGTGTACCTATAATGATATCACAGAAGCCCTGTTCAAGCTCCTTAAGTGTTTCCTTCTGCTGTTTTGGAGAACGGAAACGTGAAAGCAAGCCTATCTTTATAGGATAATCCTGCATTCTCTTAACAAATGTATTGTAGTGCTGCTGCGCAAGTATAGTTGTAGGAACAAGATATGCAACCTGCTTGCCGTCCTGAACCGCCTTGAAGGCAGCTCTTATGGCAACCTCTGTTTTGCCGTAGCCTACGTCACCGCACACAAGTCTGTCCATAACTCTGCCCTGCTCCATATCCTGCTTAACATCATTTATGGCATTAAGCTGGTCGTCAGTTTCATCAAAAGGAAAAGCCTCTTCAAATTCTCTCTGCCAGAGATTATCTTCTGAATATACATAACCTCTTGCAGCCTGCCTTTTGGCATAAAGTTCAACCAGATCCTCCGCAAGTATGGCAACTGCCTGACGAACCTTGTTCTTTGCTCTGTTCCAGTCCTGACCGCCAAGCTTGTTGAGTTTTACGTTTTCCCCGCCGATATATTTTTGTATAGAATCCATCTGGTTTACAGGCACAAAAAGACTTCCGCCGTCGGCATAGCTTACCTTTATGTAGTCTTTGTTTACGCCGTCAACTGTTATCTTTTCAAGTCCCTTGAACACGCCGATACCATGTCCCGAATGAACAACATAATCTCCAACCTTAAGGTCAGTAAAGCTTTCAATGGCAGATGAATTTTTCTTTTTGCCTTTTCTTTTTTTCTTGCCTTTTTCGTCAAATATTTCGTTGCCGCTGAATACTGCAAGTTTGATATGCAGATATTCAAAACCTTTGCTCAGGCTTCCTCGGCAAACTGTTACTGAGCCCTTCTGAAGCGATGCACCTTCAATATCCTGAACATATCCCGATTCAATGCCCATTTCACGAAGCTCACCAATTATTCTTTCAGCCATAGTCTGCCCTGAAGTAAGAATAATTGTGCTGTATCCGTCTTTTTTAAGATACTTAAGCTCATCGGCAAACATATCAATCTTTTTGTTGAATGATGCCGTTGATTTAACGCTGAAATTAACTATATCCTTCAGTTTAAGGTCATTTGTTCCGTGGGCAAGCATAGAAAGCATAACTCTGTCGTGTTTTTTTGTGCTTTCCATAACATCATCATAGTTAAAAAGGAGCTTGCCTTCTTTTTTGAGCATATAGCCCTTTTCAATTCTGCTTTTAACGCTTTCTTCAAATTCAGTAAAAGCAGTTTCGCATTTTTTCTTTACAGACTGAAGTTCGTGGAAGAAAACCATTGTGTCTTCCGGCATATAATCAAGAATATTTACAGTTTCCTTGTAAAAATAATTGATGTATCTTCCGCACGCAGAAATTCTGCTTTCGCTTTTAAGTCTTTCAATGTCTTCTCCTGCATGGGCACGAAGCTTTTCTTCTGCCTCACGCATACCGTTTTCAAGGAATTTTTCTTTTGCTTCCTTAAAGTCTTTTTCCATAGACTTGATGGCTTTTTTAAGAACCTCTTCATCATAAACCACTTCGCACACAGGAAAAACTTCAGTTTTTTCAATTCTGTCAATCGAGCGCTGAGAATATACGTCCATAGTTCTTATGGTATCTATTTCATCGTCCCAAAGTTCAATTCTCACAGGATTTTCTTCTACGGGAGAATATATATCTATAATTCCCCCGCGCACAGAAAACTGACCTGCGCCTTCTATCTGCTCTGTTCTTTCGTACCCCAGAAGAACAAGCTTTCTGATTACATCATCAATGTCTATTATTTCACCTTCAGCAAAAGAAAGTATACTCTGTGCAAAAATGTCTTTTTTCACAAATCGGTCAAAAAGTGCTTCTGCAGAAAGTATTACTGAGCATCTTCCGCCTTTAAGAAACTCATTTATAATCTTAAATCTCTTAATATCAGTTTCGTGGCTGTGTACATCTGCGCTGAAAAATATAAGGTCTCTTGACGGAAAAAGCCTTACGTTCTTGTCAAAAAATCTGTAGTCATCGTACATCTGCTTTGCACTAAGCTCACTGTCTGTAACAATAAGCGCAGGTCTGTCAAGGTCTTCCACAAGAGCAGAAACCACGTGTAAATTCTGCACGTCAATAACACCTGTTGCAAGCACAGGAGTATTTCCGTTTTTTATATCATTTTTCAGTCTTTCATAACTTTCCAGCTTATCCAGAAACTTATCAAAAGCTTTCATACTATCACTTCCCGATATATCACGCTTTTGGTGCAGTGTTTGTCTCATTCATTGCCTTTGCAACGCCGTCTTTAAGTATAAGCTCAACAGCAAGCACAGCTCTGTCTTTCCCGCTTTCCATTAAAGGTGCTTCATCCTTTGAAAACTTGCTGAGTACATAGTCCGCAAGATCCCAGCCGTTTGGCTTTTCGCCAATACCCACCTTAACTCTTAAAAACACATCGCTGCCAAGGTGTGCAATTATATTTTTCATACCGTTATGTCCGCCGGCGCTGCCTTTTTCTCTTATTCTTGTTGCACCGCAAGGAAGACTTGTGTCATCATAAATTACAATTAAATCCTGTGGCGCAATTTTATAGAAAGTCATAACTTCCTTAACGCTTTCGCCGCTGAGATTCATATATGTCTGTGGTTTAAGAAGAAGCACTCTTTCGCCCTTGATGTTTCCGTCGCCAAGAAGACCTTTGTGCTTGATTTTTGACACACTTATATTATAGCTTGATGCAAGTTTATCTATTACTTCAAAACCAACATTATGTTTTGTTCCCTCATATTTTTTGCCCGGATTTCCAAGGCCAACTATAAGTTTCATCTGTTTTCCTCCACATAGCAATAAGCCCTAAGTTTGTCCTAGGGCTGATGTAAAATCTGTCGTTACCTTCATTCTAACCAAGGCTGCAGATTTTGTCTATATTTTTCTATTTACACTCAACGGCATTATATACCTTGTTGCCGTTTTCGTATGCTTTCAGGTTGTTAAGCGTAATTTCTGCAATAGCTTGCAGCGATTCTTCAGTAAAAAACGCCTGATGTCCCGTAACAAGAACATTAGGAAAAGAAAGCAATTTCACAAGCTCGTCGCTTTTTATAATTTCATCACTCTTGTCCTCAAAGAAATAATCCTCTTCCTCTTCATAAACATCAAGTGCAACTCCTCTGAATTTATGCTTTTCAAGGGCATCGATAAGTGCCGTTGTATCAATAAGACCGCCTCTTGATGTGTTTACAAGTATGGCATCGTCTTTCATTTTTCTTATGGTGTCCTTATTTATCATATACTTGCTTTCTTCCGTAAGCGGACAATGAAGTGACACCACATCACTTTTTTCAAAAAGCTCGTCAAGGCTTACATACTCAATTCCGCTTTTTTCATCGGGATACATATCATAGCCTATAACTTTCATGCCTATTCCCCAAAAAACTCTGGCCGCTTCCTTACCTATTTTTCCCGTACCGATAATACCAACTGTTCTTCCCTTAAGAGTTGTGCCCATAAGACCATTTATCTTAAAGTTGAAGTCCCTTGTACGTGCATAGGCTCTGTGCATTTTTCTGTTGGCGGAAAGAGCCATTGCAAGAGTGTATTCAGCTACGGCAGTAGGCGAATAGCTAGGCACTCTCATAACAGTCAGCTTCTTTTTGCAGGCTTTAAGGTCAACCTTGTCGTACCCTGCACATCGCATAAGCACAACCTCAACCCCGATATTAAAAAGCTTGTCTGCAGTTTCTTTGTTAAGCTCATCGTTCACAAACAGACACACCGCCTTGCAGCCTTTTGCAAGCACTGCCGTTTTTTCATTGAGCCTGCTTTCCAGAAACAGCACTTCATATCCATATTCAGGCAAAAGCTTTTCAAACCATACCTTGTCATAGTCTTTTGTATCATAAAATGCTATCTTCATAAAAAAATCCTCCTGCTTCATTTTTGATAGTATTTCTCAAAACACATCAATAAATGTAACAGGAAGATTTTTTCAAAATTTCAAAGTGTATCTATTCTGCCTTCGGTATTAAACACAAGCACAACCGAATTTTCATCAAATCCAAGCATTTTTCTGTACTCTTCAAACTCTTCGTTTGTAAGCACCTCTTCAACAAAGCCAAGTCCCACCGCACCCGACGGACCACTGTTAAAGCATTCATCATCGCCCATAGGATTAAGGGCTCTTTCCATACCCTTGTATGTTATTTTGTCGCTACATTTCACAAAACAATCAGCACTGTCCTTCAGCAAAGGCATTATCTTAAGGTTTGCCTCACCGCAGTTAAGCCCGGCCATCACAGTGTACGGAATTCCATCTATTGCCACGTCTTTCCCCTGCTCAATACTTTCATATATGCAGGCAACACAGTCTGCCTCAATTACACCTGTTATTATGTCTTCCGAAATCATTTTACGTATATACCATATAACACCAGCAGCCGCAGAGCCAACACCGGCCTGAACAAATACGTGGGTAGGCTTTTCTTCCATCTGCGCTATGGCTTCCTTCACCATAGTTGAATATCCAAGAACAATATTATCAGGCACATCACTGTCATAGCCTTCAAAATATGTATCCTGAACAAGATATCCGCCATTTTCTTCGGCATACTTTGCCGCTTCCATAACGGCACCCATGTAGTTTTTGTCTGTAACTATTACCTTAGCTCCAAACTCTTCAATGGCTTTTACCCTTTCCTCTTCCGAGCCAGAAGGCATAAAAATAACACACTTGTGTCCAAGGCTTTTGCTTCTCCACGCAAGAGCTCTGCCGTGGTTTCCGTCTGTACAGGAAACAAAAAGATAACTGTCCTTTTTTTCTTTCGCCATAAGGCAGTTAAGGGCATAGCTTACACCAAGGCCCTTAAAAGCATTAAGCCCAAATCTTTCGCTTTCGTTTTTCACACAGATTTCTTTTATACCTGCCTTCTTTGCCAAATCAAATAACCTTACCAGAGATGTAGGCTTATATTCTTCCATTTCAGAATAAAACTTTTCTACGTCACCAAAGTTTTCTGGCAGACATTCTTTGTTTTCATATATTTTTCTGCCCTTATTAAAAAGTATTTCAATGTTTGCCATCTATACTCCCCCAAAACAAAAAAAGCAGAGCCCGAAAGCCCTGCTTTAAAAACTTCATTAGTCGAATAATGTAGATACTGATGCACCTTCATGAATACGGCTGATTGCTTCAGCAAAAATCTGAGCAACAGAAATTTCTGTGATCTTTGCAATTTTCTTTTCTTTTGGAAGAGAGATTGTGTTAAGCACAAGAAGTTCCTGAATTGCTGATTTTTCAATTCTATCGATAGCTGGACCTGAAAGAACAGCATGTGTACAGCAAGCATCAACTGATAAAGCGCCTCTTTCTTTAAGAGCGTTAGCTGCGTTTGTAATTGTACCAGCAGTGTCAATCATGTCGTCGATGATGATAACTCTCTTACCTTCGATATCACCGATAATGTTCATAATTTCGCTTACATTTGCTTTTGGTCTTCTCTTATCGATAATTGCAAGAGGAATATCAAGCTTTGTAGCAAACTGTCTTACTCTGCCTACGCTGCCAAGGTCAGGTGAAACTGCAACGAAGTCTGTAAGAAGCTGTTCGCCGTATTTTTCACGATAGTAATCCACAATAAGTGGTGAACCATGAAGATGGTCAACAGGGATATCAAAGAAGCCCTGAATCTGTGCACAGTGAAGGTCCATAGTAAGAACTCTGTCTGCACCTGCTGTTGTAATAAGGTTTGCAACAAGTTTAGCACTGATTGGGTCTCTTGCTCTTGCTTTTCTGTCCTGTCTAGCATAACCATAGTATGGAATTACTGCTGTAATTCTGCCTGCTGAAGCTCTTCTTAAAGCATCAATCATAATAAGAAGTTCCATAAGGTTATCATTAACAGGTGCTGATGTTGACTGAATGATATAAACGTCAGCGCCTCTGACAGTTTCATCAATCTTTACTGAAACTTCACCGTCGCTGAAGTGTGAAACTTCGCCTTTACCAAGTTCAAGAAGAAGATTTTTTGCAATTGCTTTTGCTAATTCAGGGTTAGCATTACATGAAAAAATCTTGATGTTTCTTCTGTCTGTATACATAACTGTTTACCTCCCCATAGTAATTAATTAATTTTTGTCAGTTTACCAGTTATTCATTACATATAAATGTTACACCAGTATATTCCAAAATTCAAGTCCATTCGACAAAGTTTATGAATTGTGACGAATAAATCAAGTAGCACCCTTTACATTAGCACACAATAAAACAAAAGCAGATGGCTTTAGTTTGCCACCTGCTTTACAAAGTTATTTATTTTTTTGTCCATCCTTCGATGTTTGTCTGTCTGCTTCTTGCAACTGCAAGGCACTTTTCAGGAACATCGTTTGTTACAGTTGAGCCTGCAGCAACGTATGAGCCCTGCTTAAGTGTAACAGGTGCAATAAGGTTTGCATTGCAGCCAACAAATACGTCATCTTCCACTACAGTTCTGAATTTCTTCTTGCCGTCGTAGTTTACTGTTATTGTACCGCAGCCAAAGTTGATTCTTTCGCCCACATCAGAGTCACCGATGTATGTAAGATGAGAAATCTTTGTACCGTTACCGATAACAGAGTTTTTAACTTCAACAAAATCGCCAACCTTGATATTTTCGCCAATCTTGCAGTTTGGTCTGATATATGCATAAGGGCCAACCTTTGTACCGTTGCCGATTGATGATTCCATAGCAGTTGTGTACTGAATTGCAACATTGTCAGCAAGAATCATGTCTGTAAGACGACAGTCCGGGCCAACCTTGCAGTCTTCACCAATAACTGTTTTGCCTTCAAGCACACATCCCGGATAAATAATTGTATCCATACCAATTTCAACATCAGCACCGATATATGTTGCTTCAGGGTTGATAATTGTAACGCCGTTTGTCATATGGAAAAGATTGATTCTTTCTCTCATAATCTTTTCTGCTTCTGCAAGCTGTACTCTGCTGTTTACGCCTGAAAATTCAGCCACATCTTCTGCCACATAAGCATCTGCACCAAATTCGCCTTTAAGTATAATTTCAAGTGCATCAGGAAGATAGTATTCACCCTGAGCATTGTTGTTTGTAATAAGACCAAGTGCTCTTTTAAGCTCGCTGCCCTTGAAGATATAAATGCCTGTGTTGATTTCCTTAACAAGCTTTTCTTCTTCTGTACAGTCTTTGTATTCTACATTCTTAACAAATGCGCCTTTTTCATCTCTTATGATGTGGCCGTATCCTGCTGAATCTTCAACGTTAGCAGAAATAATTGAAACACCGTAGTTCTTTTCTCTGTGGAAAGAAATAAGCTTTTCAAAAGTTTCAGCCTTAAGAAGAGGTGTATCTCCGTAAAGAACAAGAATATCTTTGTCTTCATCAATGAAGTCTACTGCCTGCATAACTGCGTGGCCTGTGCCAAGCTGCTCAGCCTGAAGCGCAAATTCAACACCCTTATCCTTAAGGCAATCCTTTACCATTTCAGCCTTATCACCAACAACCACACAAATGCCTTCGCTACCGCATTTAACTGCTTCGTCAATTACACATTCAACCATAGTTTTTCCGCATACTTTGTGAAGTACTTTAGGAAGTTTTGATTTCATTCTTGTACCTTTTCCGGCAGCAAGAATTATAGTTTTAAAATTATTCATACTTTTCTCCTGATTATTACATTTTATTCAAACGCTTAATGCTGTCATAACCCTTTTTATGTCTATTAAATTCTATACAAAAAACCTTTCAAAATCAACATCTTTAATAATATATTTTCACCTGTTTTTCTCTCAAAGACAAAAATACTTTATCCACAAACTGTTAATAAGTACTACCTCTTATAAACAGTAAATTTATTACGTCTGTTCTTTTCGACACCATTTTTCTGCCATTGTGGGTAAATTTCACACTTTTCTCCGTTTTATCAACATCAAAAACCTTGAATTTATAGGTTATTCACTAAGTTATCCACGTTATCCACATTTTTTATCCACAACTTTAGACGTCAATTTTTATCTCTTCCGGTCTGACCACAAATAGTATTTTTTTTACTTTTTAAAAAATTTTTTATTAATTTTTGCATTTTAGAAGGATTTTTACTTTTCAAATCGAATATAATATGTATAATATAAGTATAAGGTTTTTTTATTTTTTACTTCCGACTAAGACCTTTTTAAAAGGCTTAAATATATAAATACAGATGAAAAAATATCTGTATTGAGAGGAGTTGTTTTTATGACTATCACTATCAAAACTAAAAACCTCGAATTCGGAAAACAGACAAAGCTGAAAATTGAAGGTAAGCTTAAAAAAATTGAAAAGCTTTTCTCAAGCGATGCAGCTGCAGTGGTTAAGGTGGCACAGGAAAAAGCAGGCTACAAAGTTGAAATAACAGCGCCAATCTCAAATCGTACAGTTCGTGCAGAGGTTGTAGCCGATGATATGATGGCTGCAATCGAAAAATGTGTAGACCTCGTTGAAAAACAGATTGTTCGTCTTAAAGGCAGAATGCAGTCAAAAGCAAGACGCAATGCAGAATATACAGCAGAATATGAAGCTATTCCTGTTGAAGAAGAATATATCGCAGACGGCACAGAAATCGTTATCGAAAAGAACAAGAAGTTCGAACTTCGTCCTATGGATGCAGAAGAAGCTATTATGCAGATGGAACTTGTTGGACACGATTTCTTTGTATTCCTTGACGACAAGACAGATAAAGTAAGCGTAGTTTACAAACGCAAAAACGGCGCATACGGTTTAATCGAACCTGAAGTTTAAATTGAACAAAAAAATCAGCGGCTCATAGGAGCCGCTTTTTTATGTCTTAAATTAAGTTTTCAGGATTTAAGCAGAAAAGCTCAGGAATAACAAATCTTCCGTCTTTTCTTATAAGCACATCATCAAAGTAGATTTCGCCGCCGCCATATTCAGGTGTCTGAATCATAACCAAATCCCAGTGAATTGCAGATTTGTTGCCGTTTGGTGCATCATCGTAGCACATACCAGGTGTAAAGTGGATGCTTCCCATAATCTTTTCGTCAAAAAGAATGTTGTTCATAGCCTTTTTGATGTATGGGTTTACACCGATAGCAAACTCGCCCACAAATCTTGCACCTTCGTCTGTGTCAAAAATCTTGTTAAGTCTTTCAGTATCGTTGGCACTGCAGTCAACGATTTTACCTTCTTTAAATCTGAGCTGCACATTTTCAAATGTGAATGAATTGTATTCGCTTGGTGTATTATATGTGATAATACCGTTTACGCTGTTTTTAACAGGCGCTGTGTAAACTTCGCCGTCAGGTATGTTACACGCACCTGCACATTTGATTGCAGGTATATCCTTGATAGAGAATGAAAGGTCTGTGTCAGGGCCAACAAGACGCACCTTGTCTGTTCTGTTCATAAGATCAACAAGACTATCCATTGCCTTACTCATCTTGCTGTAGTCAAGGTTGCATACATCATAGAAGAAATCTTCAAAAGCCTCAAGGCTTGTTGATGCACTCTGTGCCATACTTGGTGTTGGATATCTGAGAACAACCCATTTTGTGTGAGGCACTCTTATATCATTTACAGGTCTTGTCACATGAACAGAATACATTTTAAGCTTTTCTTCCGGCACATCAGCAAGCTCAGTAAGATTGTTGTCGCCTCTCACGCCAATGTATGCATGCATGTGGCGCATTTTTTCACATTCAAGCTCAGCCATAAGCTTAAGCTGCTCTTCTGTGCAGCCAAGAAGCATTTCCCTTTCAACATCGCTTGTTTTAATTTCCCAGAAAGGTGTACCTCCAGCTTTATAAACTTCTTTTATTATCTGCTTAACAAGAGGAATCGGCTCTGTGCCATGGCAGCTTATCATTACATTTTCGCCCTTCTGCACCCTGCATGAATAATTTACAAGGTTTTTGGCAAGTGTTTTAATTCTTTCGTCCATATATAATACTCCTTTGCGTATTTTTTAAATTTCATATTGTCTATATTCTACTACTTTTGCCCGAAAAGTCAAAATTATTTACCCTATGCAAATTTTCACAAACATATTAAGGAAACATATTTGTTTTACAAAGCGTATAATCTAATATATAATTATTAAAAATACCTTTTCACTGCTTTGAAAGGAGAATTAAAATGGACAACAAAAACAAAAAGCGAATAGCTATTTTAACTGGCGGCGGTGATGCACCGGGTTTAAATGCAGTTATATATGCCCTCACAAAAACATGTATATATAAATATGGCTACGATGTTATAGGCTACAAATTCGGCTACAGAGGTCTTCTTCTCAACGATTATATTCCTATAACACACGAAACAATATCAGGCATTTTCCATAAAGGCGGATCAATACTTTACAACTCAAACAAGCACAATCTTTTTGATTTTCCTCTTAAAGACGAAAACGGAAACTTTGTGAGAGACGAAAACGGGAAAATAGTAAAACGCGATGTTTCAGATGTTGCCATTGAAAATCTTAAAAAAGAAGGTATCGACACACTTGTTGTGCTTGGCGGCGACGGCTCACTTACAAGTGCAAGAGATTTTTCTAAAAAAGGTATCAACGTTATCGGCGTTCCAAAAACTATCGACAACGACCTTCACGCAACAGACGAAACCTTCGGCTTCAACACAGCCGTTGCAACCGTTACCGAAGCCCTTGGCAAGATACACACAACTGCAGAAAGCCACCAGAGAGTTATCATAGTTGAAGTTATGGGAAGAAATGCAGGCTGGATTGCCCTTCACAGTGGTATTGCAGGCTCAGCAGACGTTATTCTTCTTCCTGAAATTCCATATAAGCTTGAACATATCGTTCAGAAAATTGAAGAAAGAGACAAACGCGGCAAGCCATTTTCAATCATCGTTGTTTCCGAAGGTGCAAAAGAAGAAGGCGGTCAGCAGACTGTAGACAGAATTATTGAAGACAGTCCTGACGCAGTGCGTCTCGGCGGCATTGCCCACAAGCTTTCAGGTCAGCTTGAAAAACTTATAAGCGATGACCACGAAGTGCGCCCTGTTGTACTTGGCCACATTCAGCGAGGCGGCGAAACATCAGCCTACGACAGAATACTTTCTGCAAGATTTGGTTCTTATGCAGCCAAAATGATAGAAGAAGAGCGCTACGGCGAAATGGTATGCATCAAAAAAGGCGAGCTTACATCAATGCCTTTTGACCTTGTAGTAGGCGGTCAGCGTCTTATTGACCCTGACAACGAGCTCATTCAGGTTGCACGAGATATGGGCATTTCATTTGGCGATGCTCCTGTTGAAGAAAGAGACTGATAAACCAAAACAGTATGTATAAAACTTTATACATACTGTTTTTTATATGTGAAAAGTTATATAATATAATTGCTAACCAAAAAGGAGGTAAAGGCTGTGTCAGCAGAAACAAAAGTAAATCCGCTTGGAATAAAAAAAGAATCCGCACTTCTCATAAACTTTGCAATACCATGCATAATTTCCATGCTTGTTACTGCTCTTTACAATATAGTTGACCAGATTTTCATTGGACACGGTGTTGGTCTTTTGGGCAATGCTGCCACAAATGTTGCTTTTCCTCTCTCAATAACCTGTACTGCCATATCACTTCTTGTAGGTATAGGCGGTGCATCAAACTTTTCACTCGAGCTTGGTGCAGGAAACAACAAAAAATCCGCCGACTATGCAGGAAACTCACTTCTTCTTGCCGCAATGTTCGGCATAACACTTTTCATAGTTGTCACCATTTTTCTCGAGCCGCTGCTCCGCTTTTTTGGTGCAACCGATGACATTTTCCCATATGCCCGCGAATATATACGCATCACATCCATAGGCTTTCCTTTTCTTATCTGCAACACTGCAATGAGCAAATTTATACTTGCCGACGGAAGCCCTCGCTATTCAATGATTTCAATGCTTGCAGGCGCTGTGATAAACACAGTTCTCGACCCTGTTTTCATCTTCATATTTGATATGGGTATGACAGGCGCCGCCCTTGCAACCATCATAGGGCAGATGATATCCTTCAGCATCAGCCTCAGATATATGTTCCGCTTCAGAACTATTTCCTTCACAAAGGAAAATCTTCGCATACGTCTTGGCTTAAGCAAAAATATATGTTCACTTGGTGCAAGCTCAAGCTTTAATCAAGTTTCAATGGCAATAGTGCAGATAGTTATGAATAACACCCTCACTCACTATGGTGCACTTTCAAACTACGGTGCAGAAATTCCACTTGCCTGTGCAGGTATCATCAGCAAGGTAAATATGATATTTATGGCAATAATTATCGGCATTTCTCAGGGTTCACAGCCTATTGTAGGCTTCAACTACGGCGCAAAAAAATACAACAGAGTCAAAAAAACATACCTTCTTGCGCTTTGCTCAAGCACATGTATTGCACTTATGGCATTTATATGCTTCCAATGTTTCCCTCGCCAGATTATATCCATATTCGGTGACGGAAGCGAAATGTACTTTGCATTTGCAGAAAGATATTTCAGAATATATATGTTCCTTACTCTTGCCAACGGCATCCAGCCTGTAACATCTACATTTGTAACATCAATAGGCAAGCCGAAGCTCGGCATATTTATGTCTCTTACAAGACAGATACTTTTCCTGCTTCCGCTTATAATCATATTCCCTATGTTCCTTGGAATAGACGGCGTAATGTATGCAGGCCCTATTGCTGACGGCGCTGCCGCAACAGTATGTATTATATTTATGATAAAAGAACTTAAAGAACTGACTGAAAAACAAAAAATGCAGTCAGCATAAGCATAACGGAGGAAAAAATGGCACAGGAAATAAATCCAAAAGACACCACAAGAGCATCTGCATACGAACTTTGGATGAATGCTCCAAACCCTATGATTACGTTTTTCAAAACACTTGATGTAACCAATATTGTTAAGGTGTCAAAAAATAAAAAAATGAAATTTAATATGCTTCTTGATTATTGCATAGGCAAAGCTGCTGCTGACATCAAAGAGTTTTACACCCTTCCCGTTGGCGAAAAACTCATTAAATACGACACCCTCGCAATAAATACCATTGTTAAAAACAAAAGCAATGGCATAAGTTCATGCGATATTTTATTCGCAGATAACCTCAGCGACTTTAATCAGAGCTACATAAAATCCACAAATCATACTGCCGAAACATCTTCAGACATCGACCTTTCTGCAGACAGTATGGTAATAGGCACATCAGCCATCGTTGAAACTAAGCTCGACGGCGTTGTTGGAATGAACAGTGGTATTTTCAACAATCCCTTCTTATTCTGGGGAAAATACAGAAAAAAATGGTTTACATACTATCTTCCAATATCCTTCCAGTTTCACCACACCCAGATGGATGGAGAACACGCAGGCAGATTTCTTGAAAACCTTCAAAAAGAAATAAATAATGTAAAATAAAAAAAGCCGGACTTTTTTAGTCCGACTTTTATTTTTATCAAAATCTTGGTTTTTTCTGTTTGCCGATAGCAAAATAAGAATATGGCAACACGAAAACTATCATAATCGCAATGGCAATAACTCCGGCAACCTTAAGCGCCTTTGTGGCCTCCATAAATGTTTCAAAGATATTGCTGTCAAGGATGCCCTTCATTGTATGGTACATTGTTGAACCCGGCACAAGTGGAATAACCCCTGGAAGAAGGAATACTGTTGACGGCTCCATATGTCTGTATGAGAAAAATCTTGAAAATGCCGCCGCAAAAAGTGATGCAACAAATATTCCAAGTACTTCATTCATTGTTTTAAGGTAAATATACACATAAATCACCCAGGCAAAACCGCCGCCTATACCACTTGTAAAGCACGCTTTTTTCGGACAGTTAAATACAACTGCAAACCCCAAAGAAGCCAGAAAAGCCAGCACAAACTGAATATAATATGGTTGTGTCATAATACAGCACCTCCCATAAGGTAGTTATATCCTGTAAGCATAATACCAACACCTGCAGCAATGAAAACTGCTGTAAGTATTGCGTCAAGCATTCGCGCACTGCCTGATATAAAGTCGCCATACATTACGTCCTTGGCAGCATTTGTAATGGCAAAACCAGGTACAAGAGGCATCAATGCACCAACAATAATAATTTCATAGTTATCTGTAAGGCCAAAATGGTACCACAAAAGTATAGTTGCAGTTGCCATCATACTTGCCGCAAGTCCTCTTACGAAGCTGGCAAGTCTTATTTTTTTAAAAATCTTCATTCTTAAGCCAAGCACCATACCCGCTGTTGAGGAAATAAGTGCATCGTTAAGTGTACCGCTGAAAAGAAGCGTAAAACTGAAGACTATTATCATGTGTGTAATAACCATAGTGATGGTTTTGTATGTAGGGCGGGTTTCAATCTCGCTTAACTCTTCAAAGGCTTTTCTTAAAGTAACTTCACCTGCAACAAATCTTCTTGAAAGATCGTTGGCAGCAGATACTTTTTCAAGATTTATTGTTCTTCTGTCAACTCGTTTAACCTTTGTTATAGTACCGTGTAAAGGGCCATTTATACTCGCAAAAATTCCCGTAGGAGTTACAAATGTTTCCGGCATCAAGTTATATCTTGATTTTGAAAGTATAATTTCGATTGTATTTTCAACTCGCTGTGTTTCTGCGCCGTTTTTTGTCATAACTTCGCCCACACTAAGTGCAAAATCAAGCAAAAGTTTTTCTTCAACCATAAAAGCAAATACCCTCCTTTTTTGTTTTCACAAAATTAGTTTGCATGCTAATCTTTTCTACGTATTACTATAATATTCCTTTTTTCTCAAATGTAAAGATATTTTTTCAAACTTTCGCCATTTTTTTCAAAAAACAATTTTGGCTATTTACATCAAATATTGATTGGTATATAATGAGCCATAAGTTAATATAAGTTACGGGGGTGCCAAGGCCAGAAAGCCTTTGCTGAGAGAGTCCCTTTGAACCTGATGCGGTTAGTACCGCTGTAGGAAGTACGATTTTTACTGAAACATCAGCCATTTCCTATATCGGAAGTGGCTTTTTTGTTTTATATATCTGTACTCCGTGTAAAAGACAAGGAGATGAAAAATTTGCTTGAATTTAAAAATGTAACATTCAAATATGATGAAGACGAAACCGATATGCTTGAAAATCTTTCTTTTGATGTAAACGAAGGCGAATTTATAAGCATAATAGGCCGAAGCGGATGCGGAAAAAGCACGGTATTCCGTCTTATAAACGGTCTTCTCACTCCGCAGAAAGGCGAAATACTTTTTGACGGACAAAATATAAAATCTATGCGCAACTACAGTGCATATATGCCGCAGAAAGATTTGCTTTTTCCTTGGAGAACAATAGAAAAAAATATTTCTCTTGCTATGGAAATTCAGAAAAAAAGCAAAGCAGAAATAAAAAAACAGGCCGAGGAAATGCTTAAGGAGGTTGGACTTTGGGAATACAAAGACAAGTACCCAAAAGACCTTTCAGGAGGTATGAGACAAAGAGCATCTTTTGCAAGAACTCTTCTTTCAGGCAGCAGCCTTTTCCTTCTTGATGAGCCTTTTTCTGCTCTTGATTCACTCACAAAAATTTCTCTTCAGGAATGGCTTCTCACAGAATGGGAAAAACACAAAAAAACTGTTCTTTTCATCACTCACGATGTTGAAGAGGCTATTTTCCTTTCAGAAAAAATATATGTGGTTTCAGATTTTCCTATCACACATTTTGAAGAGTTCAAAATACCGCTTCCATATCCACGAAAAAGAGAAGATATGAAACGTAGCGATATAGTTGAGCTTAAAGAAATGCTTATCAAAAACTTAAGACAGGAGGCGGTTTTATGAGAAAAAATATTCCTGCCTTCGCTCTTATAACAACTATACTTGTACTTTGGCAAATAATAGCTATACTGCTTGATGCACCTTATATACTGCCTTCTCCAACACAGATTGCAGCCAAACTTTGGGAGCTTCGCGAAACACTTTTCCTTGTTCAGCTTCCTGCAACGATGGGCGTAACATTCATGGGTCTTGGCATATCAGTTGCATTTGGTCTTGGTCTTGCAGTTGCCATGGACTGCAGCGAGAAACTGGCAAATGCTCTTTACCCTGTTATTGTAGCATCACAGACAATACCAACCACAGCCATTGCGCCTCTTTTTGTACTTTGGTTTGGCTACAGTATCTGGAGCAAAGTGCTTGTTACAGTGCTTATGACATTCTTCCCTATCACCATTGCCGTTTTTGACGGACTCAAAAGCACAAGCCGTGAAATGGAAGAGCTTCTTATAACATATGGCGCAAGCAAAAAAGATATTTTCTTCAAGCTCAAAGTACCACAGAGTTTACCACACTTCTTTTCTGCAATTAAAATGGCTGTTCCTTTAAGCATTATCGGGGCTGCCATTGCCGAGTGGCTTGGTGCACAGAGCGGTCTTGGATATTTCAGTAAACGAATGATGACACAGCTTGACGGAGCAGGTGTTTTTGCACCAATTGTTCTTCTTTCAGCCGTAGCAATGCTTATAGTTGCCATCATCAACATAATCGAGAAAAAACTACTTGGATGGAGAAAAGAAATATGAAAAAGAAACTTATTGCAATTTTACTTTGTTCTGTTATGGCTCTTTGCGGTTGTTCTTCTTCCGAAAAATTATCTGACGGCAGTCTTGAAGATTTTGACATTGTTCTTGACTGGTACCCTAATGCTATTCACTCCTTCATCTACAACGCCATTGAAAACGGCTATTATGCCGAAGAAGGCCTCAACGTAAACATTCAATTTCCGTCAAATGCCAACGATGCGCTCTCTCTTACTGCAGCCGGAAAGGCTGATATGGGTATCTACTATATGCACGACGTAATTATGGCAAAGGCAAATCAGAACATTCCTATTGTATCTGTAGGTGCAGTTGCACAGGAACCACTCGATGTGTTTATGTCACTTAAAGACAAAAACATACTGTCACCGAAGGATCTTGCAGGCAAAACCATAGGCGAATGCGGTACAGAGCTCAGCCCGGTATTTATCAACGAAGTTATCAAATACGTTGGCGGAAACCCGGATGACACAGGAATTATCAACGTAGGCTTTGACCTTATGAGTGCTATGACAACAGGCAACGTTGATGCAACTTACGGCTGCGTTGTAAACCACGAGGTTCCACAGATGGAAGAAGCCGGCTTTGAAGTCAACTATTTCTTCCCTAGTGACTTTGGCATACCAGAATATTACGGCTATGTACTTGTAACAGGTGAAAAGCAGATGGAAAACGAAAGCGAAAAAATAAATGCTTTCCTTCGTGCATCTGCAAAAGGCTTTGAAGATATGAAAAATCACCCTGAAAAGTCACTTGAAATTCTTCTAAAATATCAGAATGAAGATAACTTCCCCTTAAGCGAAACAGTTGAATCAAAAAGCATGGAAATTCTTCTTCCTAAAATGGAAAAACCAAACATGCCATTTCTTACACACACAGAATCAATGTGGCAGGAAAACATTGACTGGCTCGCTGCACAAGGACTTATCAAGGAAGGCATAACAGCCAAAGATATGATGGGCAACCTTGATTATTAAACTTATTAATGCTACATTAAAGACATATCAAACCGATATGTCTTTTTTTACGGAGGTTATT
>JAFYQL010000120.1 GCA_017547125.1 Bacillota bacterium | reverse complement strand
TACTTGGTGCCACATTTTTGCCAAATAAAATAATAAAGAGATGCAGCGACACCTCTTCCATTATATTAAAAAAATAAGTAATACCTCTTTAAATTATATTATAGGCAAATTATTTTTTCAATATTTTACATCATTTTTTATCCAAAACCCTTAAAAATTGCTTTTGGGGTATCAAAAAACACCCGGCCATACAACATCCGGGTGTCCTTTTAATGTTCAGTATTTTCTTTTAACGTTTATATAACTTTGCAATAATCAATCCCAAAGCAAGAATAATTGCAGATGCACCAAGCCACATCATATTTTCTTTGTTTGATGAAGTATTGCTTGTGCCGTTCATGTTTGGTCTGAATTCTCCGCCCGGCATCTGCATATTGTCCCGTGACGGACGGCCGTTGTTTTCAGCTGCATTGCCATCAGATTTTTCAGTTTCTTCAGAAGGCTGACCCTGTGTCATACCGCCGAAACCATTCGGCATCTGTGTTGGGTCAAAGCCTTTTGGCACTTCACCCATATTCGACATCTTTCCGCCGAAACCGTTCTGCATCTGGCTTGGATCAAAGCCCTCCGGCATTGAACCCATACTTGGCATCTGCCCGCCGAAGCCATTTGGTATCTGGCTTGAGTCAAATCCTTCCGGCTGTCCGCCGAAACCGTCAGGCATCGCAGGTGCTTCATCGTTACCAAATCCGCCTTTATTTCTGTCCATTCCAGGCATTCCGCCGAAACCGCCTCTGCCGCCGCCCATTGAGCCCATATCAGATGTTGTAAGTAAAGATGCATCCACAAAACCCATATTTGTTGTGGTTTCGCCTGTTTCAAGCTGTTTCTTAACACTCAGTGTACGAAGATTGCAGAACTGACGAAGAGTTTCCACGCCATTTTCAAATTCTTCACAAGTAAAGAATGCAGTCGGGTCTTTTTCAACATAAGGCTTAATTAAATTATAGGCATTGTTTATGATAGACTGAACATCAACTGTATTTAAAAACTCAGCAAAGTACTGATGATACATCTGAGTGTACTCTTCATCAGAAACAATCCAGTGCCACATTGGTCTGTCTTCACCTGCGCCGCCTGAAACAGGGGCATCAACAGGTGTGTTAACTGTGCTTTGTGCATTTCCGCCCTGGAATGTGCCGAAAGCAAGGTTATAATCCCAAGGAAGCATTTCCAACTGACCATTTTCTTCGTAAAGATAATAGTTGTGGATTATAGAGCCTGTATAACTGTCGCCGTTGCACACATAGTTATGAACAACAAAGTATCTTATAACCTTATCAATATTTACCACAGACTCAACGTTTTCGCCGTTTGAAAGTTTTTTCAACGAATCAATAAGTCTTAATTTATCATTTTCAGCAATGTCAGTTTTTGCATTGTTCCAGATATTTGAATAGCTGCTGATGTTGTCATCAATATACTGAAGCTTTACATCAGATGAGCCCATACCAAAACCGCCGAATCCGCCTGACATTTTTGGCGGTTCAAATTTTTCCATATCAGGCATTCCGCCGCCGAACATCGCCGACGGATCAAATTTTTCTCTGTCTGCAGATGTCTTGCCCTGTTTTGATTCTTCGCCAAAGCCTTCACGGTTCATAAATTCGTCCATATTGAAATCTTTTCCGTTGCCTCTTCCGCCGCCAAAACTCATACTGTCAGGCTTATAAAGTTCGCCGTAGTCTGAGCCGTAGTTGCGTTTAAGAAAACTGTCCTCTACGCCTTCAACCGCAAGATAAAGGCCCCAGTCTTCGCCGTTAACAGTGATGTAAACAAAACTGCAAAGCGGTGCTGATGCATCAAACTCATTCATCATGGTGTATGTAAGGTAATCCTTCATCATAGTTGAGTCCTGAATAAGGTTGTTAAGGCTCAGCTTATCAAGGCCGTGATATGTAATTGAGTTGTCGTAGTGATCAAACTCCACCTTGAAGCTATATCTCTCACTGCCCATAGATGCAACAGAAGAAAGTGACGTATTTCCTTTGCCGCGTATACCAACATTTTTATAGGCTTCGCCGTCTATAACCATAGCCGCCGTATAGTACTCTTCGCTTGTAGCATTATCTATGAATTCGTCCCATTCTTCCATAACAATATCAATGGTGTGTATCCTTGTATTGTCAAAAAGACGTTTTTCATATCCCAATACGTATTCTGTTACTTTAAGACCAAATGCTCCGCCATTTATAAACAAAATAGTGATAAGTACCATCAAGGCAGTTACTATCCACGCTATTTTTTCAAAATGTTTATTTCCAGACATTCACTCACCCCATATAATCTCCGTTATATGAAACTATTACTGCACTGTTTACGCCAGACATTTCAGAAAGTGTGTTGATAAAATCAGTGTCATCTTCTTTAAGACGAACTTCAATGTTTAATTCAATTGCACCCTTAATTGCAGATTTGCTTTTCACTGTTGAACGGATTACATGCTTTGCGATGAAATCTCTTGCTTCAACTTCTGCATTATGGTCTGTGCAGCTAAGCACTACCATATAAGGATGAGAATGTGATTTCTGATTTACAAAAACCAATAATGTCAAACCGATACAAACACTGCCCATAACTGCAAGCGGAATCATACCTGCCGCCAGAATGATACCTGCACCTATTGACCAAAATAAAAATGCAATATCAAGCGGGTCTTTAATTGCAGTACGGAAACGAACAATAGAAAGCGCACCAACCATACCAAGAGAAAGAACAACGTTTGATGTTACTGCAAGAATAACGATAGATGTGATCATTGTAAGAGCCACAAGTGTTGTTCCAAAGCCTGAAGAATACATCACACCGCGGTATGTTTTTTTGTAAATAAGGAAGATAAAAAGCCCAATGCAGAAAGAAAGCACGATGGTCAGCACCATATCAACCATACTGATTGAAGAAACGTTTTCCAAAAAACTGGATTTAAAAATATCATTAAAAGTCATAATTCAAGCTACTCCTTTGCTTTTTAATTTTTTATATTAGTCATACATACGACTTGCAGCATATTTTGAAAAAGCCGTACTGTGTCTGCCGTCAAGCTGCACTGCATCCCGAATAACATCAGGAAGGAAATTGTCCCATTTCACTTCAAGAACACAAGATGTATTCTGAATTGGCACAGTTACACAGTCGGGATTCAAAAAATCTGTACAGTTCATACTTGTACGGATATTATAGTCCAGCGTAACACGTACATTACCCGGGGCAAAAATAAATGGCTCACGTGTATAATCCACTATAACCTTTGCCTTAAGTCCCTGATTTCGCATACGGGTATAAAACCCGAGTATCACTTCATCATCGCTGCGGCTCATCCATTCAATATCGCCGTCGGCAATAGATTGTGCCTGCTGAGGTGTAAGCTTGGCAGAATTTTTATAACCAAGCCCGCCTTGTTTGAATTTTCTTTCCAGGCGAATGGTTGAAGGGTCGTTATTATAAAGACGTATACGGTATTTTTCTCGTATATTAACGCCGTCAAGCTTTTCTCTCAGCGCCTTATCATCAAAATTGTCAAAGTACAGGCTCCGTATTTCGTACTTTCCGTCTACGGTGTGACTATCAGCTTTCATCACATGACGCAGTCTCTGACGCAAAATCATCATATCGTGATTACTGATTTCGTGTTTCACTTCGTGTCTGAATTGCAACGAGCATTCCTCCTTTCATCAGTTATCATTATAATATTATAACCTATGAGCAACATTAGAAAAACCTCCCTGTATTTAACCAAAAGCAGGGAGGTTTGTAAACATTTTATGAATTTTTGATTTTAGCAATAAATCTGATATGTTCAGCAGATGAATATTCTGCCGTCAGTTTTCCGCCGAAGTTTTCGCATATAGATCGTGCCGCAGACAAGCCAATGCCATAACCCGACGTTTCATTTTTCTGTGTACGTGCAGTATCTCCGCGATAAAAACGTTCAAACAGTCTTTCAGGATCAGGCTCAAGAGCAGTATCACAGGTGTTTTCCTGTATAATCTGCAGATATTTGCCTTCTTTTTTGCACATCAAAGAAATTTCTCCGTCGTCAGTTGTATACTTCAAGGCGTTATCCATCAGAATTGTTATCAGCTGACGGAAACTGTCTTTGTTTGTGCTGAAAACAATGTTCGGCTCTATCTGTGTATATAATTTCAGATTTCTTGTATGTGCATCTTCCGCATAAACAGAAACTATTTCATTTGCAATATCACTGATATTTACCATTTCAGTTGACAAAGATATAGCCTCGTCAAGCTTGGCAAGGGTAAGCAGATTGGACAT
>JAFYQL010000119.1 GCA_017547125.1 Bacillota bacterium | reverse complement strand
GGGTGTTTTTTATGGAAATAAAAAGCGTGATATTCTGCGAAATGGAAGAAAACTGCAGTCAGAGAGTTTTTGAAGAAGTATGTAAAAACTGCGGAATAAAAACAGACGAAAAAATGATGGATATGCTTAACGGCATAAATGCAGGCTTTGGTATAAAAGGTATATGCTCGGCGATTGTGGGCGGGATATGTGCCTTGGGATGTGTCTGCAGTGAAGAAGAAATGAAAACCATACGGCTTTTGCTTTTTGAAGATTTTAGTGAAAGGTTTTCAAGCCTTAACTGCGGATTTGCGGAAACAGAAGAAGGCTGCGCAGAGATAATTGAGTTTGTGCAGAGGTGGGCAGAAGAAAAGATAAGAGCAAAAAAATAACGCCGTACTTTTGGGTACGGCGTTTAATATTAGTCTTCAAGCATTTTTTCCATAATGGTGTTGCTTCTTGCGATAAATGCTGACATTTCTGATGGCTCAAGAGATTTCTGGCTCATAAGAGCAAGGTCATAAAGCTGACGGCAGATGAGCTCTGTAAGTTCTGTTTTTGATGCATCGTTTTTGATTTTGCCAAGCTTTTTAACAAGGCTGTTGTTCTGGTTTAAGATAAGTGTGTATTCAGGCTTTGCATCGGCAAACATAGCTGCCATTTCAGGCTGAACCTGTTTGTACATTTCAGCAAGCTCCATCATTCTTCTGCTTTCTTCTGAAAGAAGCATCATTGCTGAAACAGAAGATGATTTAAGGCTTTCGCTTTCTACCTTAAGGTCGTCTTTGCCAAGAGTCATTCTGAAAAGTGTCTGCATTTCGTCTGCAAGAACTTCGTCCTTAACAGCAGTTGTGTCCTTAAGTGTTTCGTTGATGTCTGCGTCAACACGGGCAAATGAAATTCTGCCAAGTGCCTTGTATTCAAGGAATGAGATGAAGTTTACATCGATAGGCGCTGAAAGAAGAATTGCTTCCATGCCCTGTTCCTTAAGCATGTTTACATACTGAACCTGAACTTTTTCGTCTGAAACATAGATAACTTTGTTTTCGTGTTTGTCTTTATTTGCTTCAAGATATTCTTCAAGTGTTTTATAGTCACCGTTTGTTGTTTTGTAGATGAGAGAATCTTTGATTTTGTCGTAGAATTTGTCATCCTTCATGCAGCCGTATTTGATGAAAAGGCTGATATCGTTCCAGAAGTTTTCGTACTGGCTTCTGTCATTTTTGAAGATACTGTTAAGCTTGTCAGCAACCTTCTTTGTGATGTATGTGTTCATCTTTGTAACGTAGCCGTCGTTCTGAAGAGCGCTTCTTGATACGTTAAGCGGAAGGTCAGGACAGTCCATTACGCCTTTGAGAAGGAGAAGGAATTCCGGAACAACCTCCTTGATGTTGTCTGCAATATAAACCTGATTTGAGTAAAGCTTAACTTCGCCTTCGATGATGTTTGCGTCATTAAGAAGTCTTGGGAAGTATAAAATACCCTTAAGGTTGAATGGGTAGTCCATGTTGAGATGGATATAAAAGAGAGGGTCGTCAGAATCTCTGAATACATCGTGATAGAACTTTTTGTATTCTTCGTCTGTCACATCCTTTGGATTTTTTACCCATAAAGGCTGTGTTTCGTTGATGGCAACAGGAACTCTATTGTTGTCTTCTTCAGGAAGGTCATCTGTGCCAAGTTCAGGTGCTTCTGCTTTTGCTTCAGCATCTGCTTTGGCCTTGATTTCGGCTTCCTTTGCAAGCTCTTCTTCTGTTTTTTCCTCTTTTATTTCTTCATATTCAAAATAAATCTGAACAGGCATGAATGCACAGTATTTTCTGAGTGTGCTGTACATAAGAACTGAATCAAGGAATTCTTTTCCGTCTTCGCCAACGTGAAGAGTGATTGTTGTACCTCTTGAAGTTCTTTCGCCTTCGCCCATTTCATACTCAATGCCGCCGTCACAAGTCCAGTGAGCAGCCTTTGAGCCTTCCTGGTATGAAAGTGAGTCGATTTCAACTCTGTCTGCAACCATAAACGCTGAGTAGAAGCCGAGACCGAAGTGACCGATGATGTCGTTGCCTTCTGTCATTTTTTCTTCGTATTTTGCAATGAAGTCTGTTGCGCCTGAAAAAGCAATCTGGTTGATGTACTTTTTGATTTCTTCTTCAGTCATACCGATACCGTTGTCGCTGATAGTGATTGTGCCCTTTGGTGCATCAACAAAAACATCGATTTTGTAGTTTTCTTTTTCGTCTGCCGTTGCTTCGCCAAGGCTCACAAGCTTTTTAAACTTGCTTACGGCGTCGCAGCTGTTTGATACAAGCTCACGCACAAAGATATCTTTGTCTGTATAGAGCCATTTTTTTATGATAGGTAAGAAATTTTCACTGTTAATAGATAAATTACCTTTTTCCATTTTTATTACCTCCGATATTGCTTAAATTACCCAGATATAAAGGTTTTTTACCTGATGTATATTATTTTAGCACTGCAAAAATAAAAGTCAAGAAAAATTTAGCACTCAATCAAGTTGAGTGCTAACAGAAATTTCGTATTTATTTAAAAATCCTTTTATATATTCGTCCCATATATATTCGGCACTTTTGTCCATAGTGAATGTTTTGGTTGAAGAGCCTGTTATAAGGGTTATGGTGTTGTTTTCAAATGTTATGTTTACAAACAAAACTGATGCCTGAGGTGCAATTTTGTCTTTGAGACTTGGCGGTGCTGCAAATACAAGCTTTATAAACTTCGGCAGCTTATTTCCTTTTATTATGTCAAAGGCAAACTGCTTTACGCTTTCCCATCGGCAGAAGTCTTCGGCTGTGGCTTCGTCAAAAAACTCCTTGTTCAGCTTGCCGTCTATCTCGAAGGTTGTGAATGTAGTTATTTTTGCGCTGCGAAGTTCAAACCTGTCGAAGGTGTTTTCCTTTAAAAGCAGAGACATAAATTTTTTTGTATTGTTTACAGTGCAGACAAGCATGCAGAGCCTCCTATTTGTGTGCCATATTCATATAAAAAGTTTAACATAAAGGCAAAAAAAGGACAATGGTATGATTTAATCAACTTTTAATTGTACTGTACCTTTTTATATAGTATTATCATAATGAAAAAGAATGTAATTCAAGAGGTATAAAATGCTTTTCAATAGCTTTCACTTTCTGGTGTTTTTTACACTGATTACAATTTTATATTATCTTACACCGCACAGACTGCGCTGGATACTTATGCTTGCCGGCAGCTACTATTTTTATATGTGCTGGAGACCGGAGCTTATACTCCTGCTTATATTCATCACATTTGTAAACTACGTTGCGGCCAGAAAGATTTACAGGGCAGACATGGAGTGGAAAAAGAAGAGGATACTGCTTGTAAGCATGCTCATAAACTTTGGTATACTTTTTGTATTCAAGTATATGAATTTCTTCAGCGAATCTATGGCATCTGCGGTGTCTTTGCTTGGTATAAATTATGTGCCTAAAGAATTTGACATTATTCTGCCTATGGGTATTTCTTTCTTTACCTTCCAGGCGGCGGCATACACAATAGATGTTTACAGAGAAAGAATAAAACCGGTTAAACACTACGGAAAGTTCTCGCTTTTCATTTCTTTCTTTCCTCAGCTTGTGGCGGGGCCTATCGAAAGAAGCGAAAATCTTCTTCCGCAGTTTTATAAGAAACATAAGTTTTCACTCGACCAGACAAAAGAAGGTCTTAAGATAATGCTCTGGGGCTTCTTCAAGAAGGTTGTTATTGCGGACAGAGCGGCCATTGCCGTAAATACTGTTTTCAATAATGTTGAGTTTTACAGCGGGCTTTATCTTGTGCTTGCATCACTTCTTTTTACAATACAGATTTACTGCGACTTCAGCGGTTACAGTGATATTGCCAAGGGTGCGGCAAGAGTGCTTGGCTTTGACCTTATGGACAACTTCAAGCGTCCTTTCATCTCAAAGAATATCAAGGAATTCTGGAGAAGATGGCACGTTTCACTTTCAAGCTGGTTTATGGATTATGTTTATATTCCTCTTGGCGGAAACAGAAAGGGCGAAATAGTCAAATACAGAAACCTTCTTATAACATTTATGGTCAGCGGTCTCTGGCATGGTGCGGCATGGACCTTTGTTATATGGGGCGCGCTTCACGGTATATTTATCGTGGTTTATAATATTTTTGCACCGATTATCTACAAAATTAAAACGGCAGTACACCTTGATAAAAGCAAAGTGCTTGCATTCATATATAACCTTGGTGTAACTTGCCTTACATTTGGTCTTGTGGTGTTTGCTTTCATTTTCTTCAGAGCAAACACTGTGGAAGACGGCTTCTTCATCCTTAGCCATATGCTCTGGAACTTCAGAATATGGAATACATCACAGTATCTTTTTGAAGTGTTTACAGGCATGGGCCTTGGACTTTATGAATGGAGAATACTTATTTTTGCCGTTGGTTTTCTTGCTATGTCGGAAATATTTGGCGGAGAAAATATCCACGAAACACTTAAAAAGCACAATGTTGTGTTGAGACTGGCTTTTTATATAATAATTGCTTTATTCGTATTACTTGCAGGAGTGTTCTACAATGCGGGAGAATTCATTTATTTCCAGTTCTAAAATAATAATAAAGTTAATAATATTTGTTCTTATTGCGGCGGTTGTATTCTTCCACTTCGGCAAGGATTATAAGGCGGCGGCAGACAAAAATGCGGTAAATGCCTTCACAAAATCACGTTTTGATGATTTCTATGCCCTTGATGAAAATACTCTTGATATGGTTTTTATCGGCTCAAGCCACAGCTACTGCACATTTGACCCTGAAAAGATATATGAGCATCTTGAAATTCAAAGCTTTCAGATGGGCACACCGCTTCAGCATGCCGATACAACATACTATTCTCTGAAGGAGATATATAACTACCAGAATCCTGAGTATGTTGTTATGGAGCTTTACTGGGACGTTGTTGACGATGATTTTGAGCCAAAGCAGGCTGACAGCTTCTTCGAGGTTCTTCAGAATGACGAACTTAAAGAGGAATATATGAAAAAAGTATTTCCTAACGGTGCCAAGGCAAAATACAAATTTCCGGCTATACGTTTCCAGCAGGAGTATTTTGCATACAGAAGCAAGGAAATGGAAGAAGAAATCATAGAAAACGCCGGTGTTTACAAGCCTGTGATTCAGACATCAAACGGTACAGAATATTATCGCTCGCTGGGATACACCTTCTGCGATACGGTTATAGCTGAAAGCGAATTTGACAGAACAAATCAGTTCAAAAACCTTGATGGTAAAAAATGGGAGTTTTCAGATACTCAGCTTAAGTATCTTGAAAAAATAGTTGACCTTTGCGAAGAAAAAGGCTCTCAGCTTATATTTGTGACTGCCCCTGTTGCCAATGTGTCAATGGACTACATCAAAAACTATGATGCAATACACGAAAAGCTTGCGGACTTTGCGGAAAAGCACAATGTACCATACATCGACTACAACATAGTGAACAAAGAAGAAAAACTTCTTGAAATTGAAAACTTCCGTGACGATGCACATCTTAACGACAGTGGTGTTGCAATAGTCGACGAGCATTTTTCAAAGTGGTTTAAGGAAAATATTAAATAAGGAATGATAGATATGAACGAGTTTTGTTTCAGATATGCAGAAAAAGAAGACGTGGGCCTGATACTTGATTTTATCAGATCATTGGCTATATACGAAAAAATGCTTGATGAAGTGGTTGCCACAGAAGAAATACTGACAGAATGGATTTTTGAAAAGAAAAAGGCAGAGGTTATATTTGTTCTTGAAGAAAATAAGGAAGTTGGCTTTGCACTTTTCTTCCACAACTTCTCAACATTCCTTGGAAGAGCAGGCATCTATCTTGAAGACCTTTATGTAAAGGAAGAATATCGCGGAAAAGGCTATGGCAAGGCTCTTCTTAAAAAACTTGCGCAAATTGCAGTCGAAAGAGACTGCGGAAGGCTTGAATGGAGCTGCCTTGACTGGAATCAGCCAAGTATTGATGTGTACCTTTCAATCGGTGCAGTGCCTATGGACGAATGGACAGTTTATCGTCTTACGGGAGATGCTTTGAAGAAAATGGCTGAATAAAAGCGAAATTTGCAGAAAACTATTTAATTGATTTTCGATAAATAATATAGTAAAATTAGTAATTAAGTATTATGAATTTTAATATTTGGAGGCGTTAAAATGGCTGAAGAAAAAATGAATATAGCTTCTGAAGGCAATGACCTCAGCAGCACAGGTAACTTTATACATAACTACATTCAGGAAGACCTTGGTGAAAACGTACACCTTATCAACACACGTTTCCCTCCTGAACCAAATGGCTACCTTCACATTGGTCACGCAAAAAGTATCTGCCTTAACTTTGGTATGGCAAAACTTTACGGCGGTAAATGCAACTTAAGATTTGACGACACAAACCCAACAAAAGAAGATACAGAATACGTTGAAAGCATTGAAGAAGACGTAAAATGGCTTGGCTTTGACTGGGAAGACAGACTTTACTTTGCATCATCATACTTTGATCAGTTTTATGATATCGCAGTTAAGCTTATCAAAGACGGCAAAGCATTCGTTTGCGACCTTACTGCAGAAGAAATGCGTGAATACAGAGGTACACTCAGCACACCTGGTAAAAACAGCCCTTACAGAGACAGAAGCATCGAAGAAAACCTTGACCTTTTTGAAAGAATGAAGGCAGGCGAATTCCCTGATGGTACAAGAACTTTAAGAGCTAAAATCGATATGTCATCACCTAACATCAACATGAGAGACCCTGTTATCTACAGAATCGCTCATGCAAGCCACCATGCAACAGGCGACAAATGGTGCATCTACCCAATGTATGACTTTGCTCATCCGCTTGAAGATGCTATCGAAAATATCACACACTCAATCTGTACAATGGAATTTGAAGACCACAGACCACTTTATGACTGGGTTGTAGACAATTCTGGCCTTGAAGCCAAACCAAGACAGGTTGAATTTGCACGTCTTGGCCTTACAAACACAGTAATGAGCAAGAGATATTTAAGAGCCCTTGTTGAAGAAGGTAAGGTTGACGGTTGGGACGACCCTCGTATGCCTACTATCTGTGGTCTCAGAAGAAGAGGCTACACACCTGAAGCAATCAGAGATTTCTGTGAAAGAATCGGTGTAAGCAAGGCAAACAGTAAGGTTGATAGCACACTTCTTGACTACTGCATCAGAGACGACCTTAAGACAAAAGCAAAGGTTGTTATGGCTGTTCTTGATCCTCTCAAGGTTATCATTGATAACTACCCAGAAGGTCAGATTGAAATGCTTGAAGTAGAAAACAACCCAGAAAACGAAGATCTCGGCAAGAGAACAGTTCCTTTCTCAAGAGAAATCTACATTGAAAAAGATGACTTTATGGAAGAACCTGTTAAGAAATATTTCCGTCTTGCACCAGATAAGGAAGTCAGACTTAAAGGTGCATACTTTGTTAAATGCGTAGGCTTTGACAAAGACGAAAACGGCGAAATCGTGGCAGTACACTGCACATACGATCCAGAATCAAAGGGCGGCAATAGCCCAGACGGCAGAAAAGTTAAAGGCACTATCCATTGGGTAAATGCTGAAACTGCAGTTGAAGCTGAAGCAAGACTTTACGATTACATGATGCTTGATAATCCTGAAGACCCAGATGGTCCGATGATTATGAACCCTAATAGCTACGAAGTTAAGAAAGCATATGTAGAACCATCTCTTAAGGATGCAGTTCTTGCGGACAGATTCCAGTTTATGAGAAACGGCTACTACTGCCTTGACAGTAAGCATTCAAAACCTGAAAGCCTTGTGTTCAACAGAATTGTTTCACTCAAGAGCTCATTCAAAATTGAAAAATAAAATTTTTGACACCTCCGATTTTTCGGGGGTGTTTTTTTATTTATATGTTGATTTTGAGCCGTTTTTGCTGCATAATTAAATTGTTCGGAAATTTAAGAATGGCGTTCGGCAATAACGAAAGTTGGTGAAGTGTTGGCAAATAAAGAAGGAGTAACCATACAGTCTCTGGAAAGAGCATTTGAAATACTTGAGCTTTTTAAATTTACAAAGGAACTTGGCATTTCTGAAATTTCAGCAGAGATGAGACTAAGCAAAAGCACAGTTTATGGACTTGTAAATACACTTGTTAAGTACAATTATCTTGAGCAGGATGCAGAAAGCAAAAAATACCGCCTTGGTATGAGACTTTTTGAAATGGGCTCACTTGTTGAAAGCAGACTTGATATCAGAAGCGAGGCAAAGCCTTTCTGCGAAGAGCTTTCAAAAAAATACGGCCTTACGGTGCATCTTGCAACGCATTATGAGGGTGAGGTTGTTTATATCGAAAAATATGACGAGCCTGACTACATAATTATTTATTCTCAGGTTGGGAAAAGAGCGCCTATGACCTGCACTGGCGTAGGCAAGGCTATGCTGGCATACCTTGGAGAAGAATATATCAGAAAATATATTCTTACAAAGCCGTTTGCTGTGAAAACAGAAAAGTCTATTTCGTCAGAAGAAATGCTTTTTGAAAGGCTTGAAAGCATAAGAAAATGTGGCTTTGCTATGGACG
>JAFYQL010000118.1 GCA_017547125.1 Bacillota bacterium | reverse complement strand
TGAAGGATACTATTATAAACCAAGAATTGACCTTGAACTTCTGAAAGAATATCACGAAGGTATTATTGCCGGCAGTGCCTGCCTTGCAGGTCCTGTTTCAAGAGCAATTCTTGCGGGAAGTTATGAAAAGGCAAAGGATCTGGCGCTTGAATATAACAAAATCTTTGGTCAGGGCAATTTCTTCCTTGAACTTCAGAATCACGGCATGCCTGAACAGAAAATAGTTAATGAACAGCTTATAAAAATAAGCCGTGAAACAGGTATTCCGCTTATTGCAACAAACGACAGCCACTATATATATAAGGAAGACGATGTTCCTCACGACATTCTTCTTTGTATCCAGACCGGCAAAACTGTTGAAGATGAAGACAGAATGAAATATGACGGCGGTCAGTTCTATTTCAAGAGCGGCGAAGAGATGGCATCATTATTCTCTTATGTGCCTGAAGCACTTGAAAATACTGCCAGAATTGCTGAAAGATGTAATGTTGAGTTTAAGTTCCACGATCTTAAACTTCCTAAATATGATGTTCCGGACAATCTTACGGCAAACGAATACTTAAGAAAGCTTTGCTATGAGGGATTTGCAAAGCATTATCCTGATGCTGACGATGAACTTAAGGAAAGACTTGAGTATGAACTTTCTACAATAGAAAAAATGGGCTACGTTGATTACTTCCTTATTGTATGGGATTATATCAACTATGCCAAAACACACGATATTATTGTTGGGCCGGGACGTGGATCTGCGGCGGGCAGCATTGTTTCATACTGCCTTTCAATAACTACTATCGACCCTATTAAATATAGTCTTATTTTTGAAAGATTCTTAAATCCTGAACGAGTATCAATGCCCGATATCGACGTTGACTTCTGTTTTGAAAATCGCCAGAAGGTTATCGATTACGTTAACGAAAAATACGGCGAAAACAGAGTTGCGCAGATTATCACATTTGGTACCCTTGCGGCAAGAGCAGCCATAAAAGACGTTGGCCGTGCCCTTGCAATGCCTTATGCCGATGTTGACAAAGTATCAAAAATGATACCTATGGAGCTTGGCATAACTATCGACAAGGCTCTTGAAAGAAATCCTGAGCTTAAAGAACTTTATGACAACGATGAGGCTTCAAAGCACTTGGTGGATATGAGCCGCCGACTTGAAGGTCTTCCTCGTCACGCCTCAACTCACGCAGCGGGTGTTGTTATCTGCCGTGAGCCTGTTATGGAGTATGTACCTTTATATTCAAATGACGGTCTTATTTCAACACAGTTTACTATGGGCACACTTGAAGAACTTGGAATTCTTAAGATGGACTTCCTTGGTCTTCGTACACTTACGGTTATTCAGAATGCCGTTAAGGAAATAAAGAGAATACACGGAATTGACATTGATATAGATAACATTGATCAGGACGACAAAAATGTTTACGGAATGATTGCACAGGGCAAAACAGAAGGAGTTTTCCAGCTTGAAAGTGCAGGTATGAAAAGCTTTATGAAGGAACTTCAGCCAACATGCCTTGAAGACCTTATTGCCGGCATTTCACTTTATCGTCCGGGGCCTATGGACTTTATACCTAAATATGTTAAGGGCAAAAACGACAAGGATAATGTTGTTTATACTCATCCTGCCCTTAAATCAATACTTGAGCCTACATACGGATGTATTGTTTATCAGGAACAGGTTATGCAGATTGTTCGTGACCTTGCGGGCTACAGTCTTGGCCGAAGCGACCTTGTGCGCCGTGCGATGAGCAAGAAAAAAGCATCTGTTATGGCTGAAGAAAGAAAGAACTTCGTTTACGGCACAGATGACGGTACTGTTCCGGGATGCGTTAAAAATGGTATAAGTGCAGACGTTGCAGAAAAGATTTTTGATGAAATGACAGACTTTGCAAAGTATGCATTCAATAAGAGCCATGCGGCATGCTATGCGGTAGTTGGCTATCAGACGGCTTGGCTTAAATATCATTATCCTGTTGAGTTTATGGCAGCGCTTATGACAAGCGTAATGGAAAACGGCTCAAAGGTAACTGAATACATTGAAGAATGTAAGAAAATGGGCATCGAACTTCTTCCGCCTGACATTAACGAAGGCTATTCAGGATTTTCTGTTTCAAAGGGAAAAATCCGATTTGGTCTTGCGGCCATCAAGGCAGTTGGTGACGGTGTAATCAAAGCCATTGTTAAGGAAAGAGAAGAAAGCGGTCCTTTCACATCGCTTACAGGCTTCCTCAGCCGAATGGAAGGCAAGGAAATAAATAAACGCTGTATCGAAAGCTTTATCAAGGCCGGTGTTTTTGATTCTTTCGGTTCCAAACGCAGTCAGTATATGTCATGCTATAAGGCGATAATTGACGGTATTGGCCAGTCAAGAAAAAATAATCTCGAAGGACAGATGAATCTCTTTGACCTTGGCGGTGATGACAGTGCTGAGGAAAGAGACGATTTTCCAGATATGAACGAGTATGACAGAAAAGACCTTCTTGCTATGGAAAAAGAAGTTCTTGGCATATATGTAAGCGGTCATCCTCTGGCGGATTATGAAGATGTGCTTAACAGAAAGGTTTCATGCACAAGCCGAGACTTTTTTGAGGACAGTGACGAAAGTTACGAAAAAAGAGTTATGGACGGCGATAAAGTCAAATTTGGCGGGCTTATTGCCGATAAAAAAATAAAATATACCAAAAACAACAAAATTATGGCTTTTCTTCGTATCGAAGATATCTATGGCACAGTTGAAACGGTTGTTTTCCCTGCAACATATACAAAATATCAGAATATGCTTCAGGAAGATGCAGTTGTGCTTGTTACGGGTAGAGCGGATATACCTGATGATGCAGAAGGCAAAATAATTGCTGAAGATTTTGCACTTATCGGTGAAGAAACAGAAGAAAAAGAGTATTCTGTTATGTATCTGAGGGTAAAAGATATGGACGAGCTTAATAGTGTTATACCTATGCTTAAAAGTTGCGGCGGAAAAATACCTGTTAAGATACGTGTTTCATCAACAGGCAAAATGCTTATGGCGCCAAATGATTGTATGGCAGTCTGCGATGAAAACTTCGTTGAACGACTCAAAAAACTTATTGGAGAAGAAAATGTTGTTCTTAAATGATAATTACATGTGCGTAAGCGCATAATAAAATAAAAAAACCGAAGGGAGTATTAATAATGAAACGTACTAAAATAGTTGCAACTATTGGTCCATCAACAAATACGGCCGAAAAAATAAAAGAACTTATCGCAAACGGTATGGATGCGGCGAGAGTTAACTTTTCTCACGGAACATACGAAAGCCATGCGATGATTATAAATGAAATTAAAAAAGCAAGAGAAGAAATGGGTGTGCCTATTCCTCTTTTACTTGACACAAAAGGCCCTGAAATCAGAATCAAGAGTTTCAAGGACAACAAAAAGGTTTACCTTGAAACAGGCGCAAAATTTACACTTACAACTGAAGAAATTGAAGGTACAGATGATAAGGTTTCTGTTACATACAAAAACCTTCCTGCAGACCTTAAAAGAGATAGCCGTGTACTTATCGACGACGGTCTTGTTGAGCTCAGAGTAATTGGCCTTACAGATACTGATGTTGAATGTGAAGTTGTAAACGGTGGTTTTATCAGTTCAAACAAAGGCGTTAATATCCCTGATGTTTATGTAAATCTTCCTTCTCTTACAGAAAGAGACGTTGAAGATATTAAATTTGGTATTGAAATGGGCTTTGATTATATCGCAGCATCATTTATCAGAAGTGCGTCAGACGTTATCAAAATAAGACGTGTGCTTGAAGACAACGGTGGTGCAGATATCAATATTATTTCAAAAATTGAAAACAGACAGGGTGTAGATAATATCGACGATATTCTTGCTGTATCAGATGGTATTATGGTTGCCCGTGGTGACCTTGGCGTTGAAATTCCTCTTCAGGAAGTTCCGCTCGTTCAGAAAGAGCTTATTAAAAAAGCAAATGCAGTGTGCAAGCCTGTTATCACAGCAACACAGATGCTTGACTCTATGACATCAAACCCAAGACCTACAAGAGCAGAAGTAACAGACGTTGCCAATGCAATTTTTGATGGTTCAGATGCCATTATGCTTTCAGGCGAAACTGCATCAGGCAAATATCCTGCAGAGGCTGTTGCAACTATGTCAACAATTGCCGAAACAACAGAAAGCAGCATCAACTATGTAAAACGTCTCCGCAATCAGTTTGGCAACGAAATGGCAACAACTACAAATGCTGTAAGCTATGCCGTATGCACAACTGCTGCAGAACTTAATACAAAATGTATTTCAACAATTACAAAGAGCGGCTTTACAGCAAGAACTATTGCAAAATACAAACCGGCATGTCCTATTGCAGCCGGCAGCAGCAACGAAAGAGTATGGAGACAGCTTAACCTTGTTTGGGGCTGCAAGCCTGTTCTTATTGACCCTATTGAAGATTCAAGCGACTTATTCGGCATTGCAGTTGATACAGCAGTTAAGGCCGGCCTTGCATCAAAGGGTGACACAATTGTAATTGCAGTAGGTGTTCCTGTTGGTGTTTCAGGCTCAACAAACACAATGAGAGTTGAAACAGTTGGCGATGTTCTTTGCAAAGGCGCAGGCATCAGCTGCAAAAAGGTATCAGCACCTGCAAGAGTTATCAGATACTGCAAAGAAGCTGAAAAGAACTTCAGACAGGGCGATATCCTTGTTACAAGCGATACAAAAAATGAACTTTTACCTTATGCTAAAAAGGCATCAGCAATTGTTGTTGGTCCTGTTGAATCAGTTGAAAACTGTCATGCAGGTATCATCGGTCATGCCCTTGATATACCGGTTGTAATGTGTGATGTTAAGGTTACAGACCTTATCAAAGATGCAACACTTATTACAGTTGATGCTGAAAAAGGTTTCGTTTATCTTGGCGTGCCAAAAGATGAGTGATATATAAGCAAAAAATATACCCATGAATATCCCGACAAGGCGTGAAGCTTTATCGGGATATGGGATTTATTTTGGAAATATGGTTTTACAAAAATTTTACTCATTGACGGGAGCAGATTTTACAACCTGTTAATAATATAGAGATGTTGAAAAAACCAGATTTTTGAAAGCAATTATATTTATCATATTTCAGGAGGTCAGTTATGACAATTTTTAACGTATTCACACTTTTTGGTGGCCTTGCAATGTTCCTCTTTGGTATGAACGTTATGGGCGAAGCCCTTGAAAAACAGGCCGGAAACAAACTTAAAGGATTACTTGAAAAGCTTACATCAAGCCCATTTAAAGGACTTATTTTAGGTGCTGGTGTAACAGCAATTATCCAGTCATCATCAGCCACAACAGTTATGGCGGTTGGTTTTGTAAACTCTGGTGTTATGAAATTAAACCAGGCTATCAGCGTAATTATGGGTGCCAATATTGGTACAACAATGACAGCATGGATTATTTCTCTTACAGCTATCCAGGGCGACAGCCTTATTATGAAGCTTCTTAAACCATCTGCATTTGCCCCTGTACTTGGTGCAATCGGTATTGTTTACTATATGTTCCTTAAGAATGACAAAAAGAAAAACCTTGGTATGGTTCTCCTTGGCTTCTCAATTCTTATGGCGGGTATGGAAAGCATGTCAGGTGCAGTTAAACCGCTTGCAGAAGTTGAAGCTTTCAAAAACTTATTCACACTTTTTGAAAATCCTATCCTCGGTGTTCTTGTTGGTGCCGGCGTAACAGCAATTATCCAGTCATCATCAGCATCTGTAGGTATCTTACAGGCACTTTCTGTAACAGGCAGCATCACATTTGGCGGTGCTATTCCAATTATCCTTGGTCAGAATATCGGTACTTGTGCAACAGCACTTATTTCATCTGTAGGTACAAGTAAAAATGCAAGAAGATCATCAATGGTACAC
>JAFYQL010000117.1 GCA_017547125.1 Bacillota bacterium | reverse complement strand
TTATTTTCCAAGCTTTTTTGACTGTTTTGTAATATTTTTCAGTTACAGTTTTATAAGTTATTCACATTGTTAACAACTTTGATGTTGATAACTTTGTTATTTTTCCACTTTATTTACGTCTTTCTTTGATATCTTCGCCCAGCACAAACACATACTGAAGCATAGCACCCACCAAAAGACCACCAACATGTGCAAAATTATCCACACCTTCAGCCATAACGCCCATACCTATCGACACCATTGCGTACAAAAGTATAGTGAAATAGCTTATTCCGCCAACTTCACGCTTTCTCATTCTGCTAAGCACAAGCACTGCGCCTATAAGGCCAAACACTGCACCCGATGCACCAACAGAAAGCACTGCACCCTGTGATGCGCTTAATATAGCCGCGCCCACACCTGATGCAAAATACAATGCAACTGTATATTTTCTTCCTATATATTTTTCACATCGTGAGCCAAAAATATAAATGGAAAGGGCATTAAACAACACATGACTCCAGTCTGCGTGAAAAAACATAGACGTAAGCAGTCTGTAAAACTCGCCGTTCATTGCAATGCGCTCATAACTGCAGCCAAACTGCTTCAAAAACTGCACAAGGTTTCCGGAAAAATATGTATATGCAAATATAAACAGATTAAAGAAAATAAGCGCAAATGTAAAAGATAAGCCTTCGCTCTTAACAGGAAGTGCACTTTTTGGTGCTGCTTCTTTAACTATGCTTGATAATTCTGTATTTCCATGATGCTTTTCGCCTGAAAATGCCATTTTCACAAGCTTTTCAATACCGTCAACCTTGCTTGGCTGCTCTTTGCCAACGTAAAGCTCTTTTGTGTTAAGGTCTGCAGTCCACCACACCTGGCTTACTCTTTCGCCTGTTTCAACTACCTTTTCATCACAGAATTTTTTATTTTCTTCTGCCAGCACTGACGAAACAAGAATATTGATGCTTACGCAGCTTGAACAATACATATTTCTTAAATTTGTCTGCACATCTCCCATCATAGCCTTGCTCTGTCTTTCAAAGTGGCCTGCAAGATAAAAGTCTGCATTTATAATATTTACCATATAAAGCACCGGGCTCTGGCTTTTCATCAGTATTATAACCGGAGTTTGCTCTGTTATAAGCTTTTTATTTGATGCTATATAGTATCCGTCTGCTATTAAGTTGTAACAAAGATTTCTTGTATATTCGGTGTACATAGTTTCTCCTTTTGTTATCCTGTTACAAAAATTTTATCATCCAATATATACGGTGTCAAATGACGTAATTACTAAAAAAATAACCCGCCTTTTAAAAGCGGGTTAAAATAATTATTTGTAAACTTCAAATTCTACATTTCTGTATGCTTCAACATCAAGTGGCACGCCGTATTCGTTCCAGTCTGATGTAAGAAGACCTGTCTGTCTTAAGATGATATCGTAAAGGATGTTTTTGCCTTCTTCCTTAATTGTGCTGTATGGAAGAGTTTTGTGATATTCAACCTTAAGGTTTTTGTAGTTGAATGCGTAACCGCATCTCATACGGTATTCACCAAGAGATGTGTATTCGCCAAGGTTTTCTCTTAAGAAGCAAAAGATTTCATCAGCTTCAAGGTCATAGAGGTTTTCAAGTGTACAGTTTGTGTAGTTTGCTCTGAGCTGGATTTTGCTTACATAGTTTGACATTCTGTCAAAGAAAGCATAAATCTGTTCTTTTGTAAACTTGTCGAAAAGTACACAGTTAACTCTGATATTAATACCAAGATCAATAAGTTTTTTAAGAATTTCGTCTTCACATTCAATTACGTATGGTTCAATGTGTCTTGAAACATTGATTTCTGTAAGTTTTGCTTTGTTTCTTGTAACAAATGAGAAAAGAGCATCTTTGTCAGTTGTTGTGTTCACAGGAATTGTTGTGTTGATGAAAATTCTGTGTGTTGATGGAATTGCATCGATAATTCTCTGAAGACCAACGAGGTCTGAAAGTGGTTCACCGCCGCTGATAACAAAGTCACATTCTGGTGTGATTTCGTCCATGATGCCGATGCTTTCGATAATTTTGTCTAAACTGAAAGTTTCCATGTGCTCATAGTCTTTTTTGTTTACGCAGAATGGACAGAAATTTCCGCAGTCCCATGGCACTAAAATTGTAACGGTTGCTCCGCCTTGTCTTGTTACGTAGTTCATTATTAACGCCTCACTATATATTATAATTCATGTTAAAGTTACTGGTATTTTGTGCAGATAAGCCCTGCACAATAGATGATTATATCAAAGTTTTTTACTTTTTGTACAGTATTTTAAAAAACTTTTTAATCATTCATAGTAAATAATAACGCAAAATTCTCTTTTTATCAATATAAATAAGTTTTTAACAAGAATTTTCTTATATTATTTCAGTTTAGTTCATTCTTCATCTACACCCATCAAAAAATAGCCTTATAACATCAAAATGTTGAAAAAAAATGTTTTTTACCAAATACCGCTTCGTCTTTCAACCTGTTTTTTCGTGAAAAAAAAGACAGTTTTATCCAATTATTCAATCTCTGCACTTTTCTAATATGCAAAAAAATAAAAGCCTTGAAAAAACAAGGCTTTCATCTTTTTATAATGTTCTGATCAACTCTGCAATAAGAGCAACTCTCTGCGGAATAGTAGATGTAAATACATATTCTCTTGGGTTATGAAGGAATTCGCCGTTTAAGCCAAGACCGTCAATAGTTGGGCAGTTGATACCGCTTGTAAAGTTGCCGTCGCTGCCGCCACCAAGTACCTTTGGTTTATATTCGTAGCCCATTTCTTCGATAATTGCAATAGTTCTGTCCACTGCAAACTGTGAATATGGACCCTGTTTTAATGCAGGTTTTTCTACACCGCCGGTAATTTCAATCTTCATTCCTTCGATAGTTGGCTTGATGTCTCTTATTACCTGTGCTGCCTTTTCGCCGCCGGCTTCTGTTGCATAACGGATATCAGTGATGAGATATGCTTCTGCAGGTGTTGCCGCCATAGCCTCAAGGTCACCGCCGTGGATACTTACGATAGAAGCCCAAAGGTCTTCGCCGTCGCTGCATTCTTCGCTGATATATTTTGCAATTCTTGCAATTTCAAGGTTAGGGTTGCATTTTGGATGGTGACCTGCGTGTTCAGCAGTGCCTATAGCCTTAACCTTAACTACGTCACGGCCATATCTGCCTATTGTAATGTAGCCTTCACCCTTATGGCCAGGTTCAGTAACAAGTGTTACATCAGCTTCCTTAGCCATTTCTTCAATTCTTGCTCTTGAAGTAACACTTCCGCCTTCTTCGTCACAGCTGAAGAAGAAAGTAAGCTGTGTGCCTTCAGGGTAGATATCAAGTTCCTTAAGGGCCTTAACCGCCATATAAAAACCTACAAGACCGCCTTTCATATCAAATATGCCAGGGCCGTATGCTTTTTCTTCATCCATTGTAAATGGTCTTGTTTCAGTTGTTCCAGTTGGGAAAACTGTATCATAATGGCCAAGAAGGAAAATTTTCTTTTCGCCTGTGCCATATTTACCGCAGATATGAATACCAACTTCGCCTACGTCAAAGTGCCATGTTTCAAAGCCAAGTTCCTGAAAAAGCTGTTCAAGATAAAGACCGCATTTATTCTTAACTTCTCTTTCGCCATAGCAATATGATTCGTAATTTACTACATTTTTAAGTACTTCAAGGAACTCTGCTTTATGCTCCTGTCCGTAGCTCACAATTTTTTCAAGAATTTCTGACATTTTGTCATTCACTCCTTTTCATATATAAAGAGGTCCAGGCATGCCTGAACCTCTTTTATGCCTAAAATTTAATTTTGGCAACTATTCAATTATTTGCTAAGGTCTTTTAATGTTGTTTCAGTACCTTCTTTGTTGTAATCTTTCCAAAGACCGATAATAACATTGCTAACGCCCCAAAGACCAAGGATGTTAAGGAATACCATGAAGCCGTTGAATACGTCACAGATACTCCAAACAAGGCTTACTGTAAAGCCTGAACCTAATACTGCGAATACAGCAATAAGTACTGTATAGATAGGCATTGCTTTGTTACCAAAGAGCTTACGTACGTTAGCTTCGCCGTAGTAGAAAGCTGCGATGATTGTTGAGAATGAGAAGAAGAAGATACAGATTGAAATTACAAGACCACCAACTGGACCAAATACGTTAGTGAAAGCAACCTGTGTAAGTGTGATACCTTCGCCGCCTGATGCATATGAGCCGCTTGTAAGGATGATGAGTGCTGTGATGTTGAGGATGATGAATGTATCGATGAATACTGACATGATAGCAACAAGACCCTGATCACATGGATGTTTAACTTTAGCTACAGCATGAGCATGAGGAGTTGAACCTGTACCAGCTTCGTTTGAGAAGAGACCTCTTGCAACACCGTAACGGCAAGCTTCTTTCATACCAACACCGAACATACCGCCGGCTACAGCCTGAGGATTGAAAGCGCCGATGAAGATCATCTTGAATGCAGGAATAATTTCGCTTGCATTTGAAAGAATAACGATAATACCTGTAATGATATAGATAACAGCCATGAATGGAACTACTAATGTAACGAAGTCAGCCATTCTCTTAAGACCGCCTGAACATACGATAACAGCAAGGATACCTACAACAACACCGATAACGATAGGGTCTACGTTGAATGTATTAGCAAATGCCATACTGATTGTGTTACCCTGAATAAGTGATGCAGCAAGACCAAAACCGATAATTACGAAAATTGAGAATGCATTTGCAAGACCTGTACCAAGAGCGCCTTTGAAACCAGCCTTGATGTAGTATGCAGGACCACCGTTTACACGACCGTCAGGAAGTGTTTCTTTATATTTCTGAGCAGCTGTTGCTTCTGAGAAAATAGTACCCATACCGAAGAATGCTGATACCCACATCCAGAAGATAGCACCAGGACCACCGGCCATAATAGCTGTTGCAGGACCAGCGATGTTACCAGTACCTACCTGACCAGCGATAGCTGTTGCAAGTGACTGCCATGATGACATACCGTCTTTACCAGCTTTGTCTTTATTCTTCATACTTGAGAATGTAAGTTTAAAGCTGTCTTTTAATCTTAAGATCTGTGGAAAACCAAGTCTTACTGTGAAATAAATACCTGTACCAACTAATACGTACATGTATAAGTTGCCCCATAAGATACCACTAATAGTACCAAAGAAATTGTTTAATGCGTCTACCATAAATTTCTCTCCTTCCAAAAACCCTTCTTAATTTTACGGAGTAATAATATTATGTCATTTCCGTGATGTCGTGTGTTTTGTCATATTTACGCATCAGGCACTTTTCCGCTTGTATAAAAATATAATTTCCGTTCATTAATAATAATCGGATGTGGACCTGATACGTTTTATGAAAAAACGTATTTTATTTTGCCATTCTTAAAACTGTTTTAGCAACTTTGATGCCCGTATTTCTTGCGCTCTTAAGGCCGATTTCGTCGCTTTCGATGCCGTCTACTACGTCACCTTTCTGAGGATATGTTGTGCAGCCGCCGCCAAGGTAGCAACCAGGTGTAGGTTCACCGCCGCTGCCTACTACGATCATGTCATGTACCTGGAAGAAGTACTGCATGCAAAGAAGTGTGAATTCTTCGCCGGCATTTCTGTTTCCTCCAACTGCAAGACATCCGCCAACCTTATCCTGAAGTGCATACTGATACTGGCTTGTACCATAGCGGAGAAGACCTTCAGTTCTGTCCATGAACTGTTTCATCTGAGCTGTGATACTTCCGAAGTATACAGGTGATGCGAGAATAAGACCGTCACATGCTTTAAGTTTTGGATATATTTCTTCCATGCCATCCTGATATACAGCGCAAGCATGGATACCTCCGTCACGTTTACCAGGTTCTCTGCAGCAAGCAAAGCAACCTTTACAGTTGTGAATATCGTAATCTCTGAGATAGATTATTTCTGTTTCGATACCTTCTACTGTTTCTGCAGCTTCAAGAGCATATCTGAGCATTCTGTCAGTATTTGCATCTTTTCTAGGGCTGGCTGAAACACCAAGAATAAGTTTCTTTTCCATTATTCAAATCCTCCTAAAAGAAAATTATTTCTTTTTAGCTTTAAATTCTGCAACTGCATCAGCAGCTGTCATAAATTCTGCATTTGGATACTGTTTAATGTGTTTAATAAGATTTTCAAGAACTCTTGCTCTTGCAGGACGTCCGATAATCTGTGGATGGCATGTGAGGCAATATACGATATCGCTGTCGCCAGTTTCTTCAACTTCTTCCATAAATTCTTCATAAAGAACGTCAAATTCATCTTTCCAGCATTTTTCAACTGATTCAAGCGGCTGCATTGCCTTACCAGGAATTCTTACACTGTAAAGCCAGAATGCTGCGTCGTCTGTATGCCATGAACATGGAATTTCAACGATGTCAGTTTTTTCACCGAATGCTTCAAGATATTCAAGGCAGTCAGTGCCCATCATATTTGCTGAGTATTCAATGCCCATATCCTTAAGAATACCAAGAGTAAATTTGCTGAATTCCCAAGCTGGTGAACGATAGCCAGTAAGTTTTTTGCCTGTTAACGCTTCAACTACCTGTGTTCCTCTTGCATAATCTTCAACTTCGTCTTCTCTGTTTGTATATCTGTCAGGCCATTTGTGGCTGTAGCTGTGGTGACCAATTTCGTGACCGCCTGCCATAATGCTAGGTACTACGTCAGGAAAATCTTCAGCTGTCTGTCCAGGTACAAAGAATGTTGCCGGTACATCATATTTCTTAAGAAGCTTAAGAATTCTTGGAAGACCCCTGCGTGGTCCATACTGTCCAAGAGAAAGAGTAACCGGTCTGTCGATATTTTCAGGGTCTCTGTTTAACCACAGTGTTTCGCCGTCAACATCGAAAGTAAAAATAATTGGCATTTTTTTCATTTCAAAAAACCCCTTCCGTGAAGTTCTTTTATTTGATTTTTTGTCCCATTTTAAAAAGTTGTACTACCTTTTTCATCCCATAGGCAAATTATATGTATTTATCCGACATTTAGTCAAGTTTTTATCAATTATTTTCCATTTTTTTAGTATAACCGTTTCACTATTCGGAACTTTTAACAATTTTTCAGCATTTTTCG
>JAFYQL010000116.1 GCA_017547125.1 Bacillota bacterium | reverse complement strand
GTTTCTGAAGGCATACATCGTGCACTATCTGGTCATAACCACGCTGAAGGAATGTTGAGTATACGGCAAATACCGGCTTCATCCCCAAAGCAGCCATACCTGCTGAAAATGTAACGGCGTGCTGCTCTGCAATGCCCACATCAAACATTCTCTTAGGGTATTTTTCAGCAAATTTCTGAAGGCCTGTGCCGTCAATCATGGCCGCAGATACAGCAGCAATCTTTTTGTCGGTTTCAGCCATAGCACAAAGTGTGTCGCCAAAAACATCTGAATAGTTCTTGACATCGCCCTTTGATACTGTTTTGCCTGTTTTAACATCAAACTTTCCTATGCCGTGGAATTTTGACGGATCTTTTTCAGCAAAAGCATAGCCCTTGCCTTTTTTAGTTTTAACGTGAAGAAGTATAGGTCCGTGCATTTTTTTGATGTTTCCTATAACTTCTATAAGTTCGTTAATGTCATGACCGTCTATCTGGCCTATATAATTAAAGCCCATTTCTTCAAACAATACACCTGAAACAAGCATGTGCTTAACCCCGTCCTTAACAAAACGGAGACCTTTTTCCATTGGCTTACCAAGGGATTCAGGCATTTTGTTAATTGCCTTATGCACTCTTTCTTTTGCATTAAGGTATGAGCTTTGTGTTCTTAAGTCACTAAGGTGTCTTGAAACAGCACCTACGTTGCCGGAAATAGACATTTCGTTATCGTTAAGTATAACAACTATGTCCTTTCCGCTTCTTCCGGCATTATTCATAGCTTCATATACCATACCTCCGGTAAATGAGCCGTCACCTATCACGGCAAATATCCTTTCATCACTGCCTCGCATATCCCTTGCAACAGCCATACCGAATGCTGCAGAGATAGAGGTTGATGAATGACCTGCCACAAATGAGTCATATTTGCTTTCAGATGGCTTTGGAAAACCACAAAGACCATCAAGCGTTCTTAATGTTGGAAAATCCTTTTTTCTTCCTGTAAGTATCTTGTGAACATAGGCCTGATGTCCAACGTCCCACACTATTTTGTCCTTTTCCATATCAAGGCAATAGTGAAGAGCCATTGTAAGTTCCACTGCACCAAGGTTTGATGCAAGATGTCCGCCTGTTTTTGATACATTTTCCAGAAGAAAAGTTCTTATTTCCTTTGCAAGAGAAGGAAGATTTTTCTTGTCAATTTTCTTTATGTCATTGGCAGTATTTATTTTTTCTATGTACATCAATAATCACCGCACTTTAAAACAATATAAATGTTCTCTGCTTAGCAGAAGAAACAACCAACTATAATACCAAGCAACGCCCCTGCAAAAACCTGAATAGGACTATGGCCTATAAGCTCTTTAAGCTGCTCATCCCACTTAAGATCTGTGTGAGCAAAAAGCTGATTTATAGCCTTTGCCTGTATTCCTGTTTCACGTCTTACACCTGTTGCGTCATACATAACAATAAAGCTGAGCACTGTTGCCACGGCAAAAATCTCAGAGTTAAAGCCTGCACTTTTTCCAACTGCAACTGTAAGAGCACATACCAAAGAACTGTGTGAACTTGGCATACCGCCTGAGCCCCACATTCTTTCTATCGCAATTCTTTTTTCATAACAGAATGTAAGAATTACCTTTATCCCCTGTGCAATAAACCATGCAGTAATACCCGCAATTATAGGTGTATTTCTGATTATTTCCTGCAAATTTGTCATATATAAAAACCTTCTTTATCAGCTTTTTCTGTCTACAAGATATTTTGTAAGTTCAACAAAGAACTCTGCCTTTTCTCCAAAGTGTGAGAAAAGTTCAATAGCTTCATTTGAAAGAGTTTCAACAATTTCCTTACATCTTTCAAGACCAAAAAGTGTTACATAAGTTGTTTTTTCGTTCTTTTCGTCACTGTGAATAGCCTTGCCCAAGTCTTCAAATGTTCCAACAACGTCAAGTATGTCGTCCTGAATCTGGAATGCGAGACCAAGTTTTATTGCTGCCTTTTCAAGTATATCAACATCTTTTTCTTCTGCGCCTGCAGCATAAGCGCCTGCCTTAACAGAGCCAACAATCATCGCTGCTGTTTTGTTGATGTTGATAAAGTCAAGCTGCTGTTTTGTAAGAGGCTTACCTTCGCTTACAACGTCAAGAGCCTGTCCTGCCACCATGCCGTTTACACCTGCCGCAAAAGCAACTGCCTGAAGTGCCTTTGCATTTGCCGCTGATGGATTTTTCGCAACCGCATTTGCCATAACTTCAAATGCATAGCTTAAAAGACCGTCGCCTGCAAGTATGGCGATATTTTCACCGAAAGCCTTATGGTTTGTAAGTCTTCCGCGTCTGAAATTGTCATCATCAAGAGCAGGAAGGTCATCGTGAATAAGAGAATATGTGTGTATCATCTCAAGCGCACAGGCAAAAGGCATTGCCTTTGAGATGTCTTCATCAAAAATTTCGCATGCAGCAAGTGCCATAACAGGGCGAAGTCTTTTTCCCCCTGCAAAAACAGAATATCTCATAGATTTGAAAAGTATTCCCGGATAAGATGTTTCATCAGGAATGATTTTATCAAGTTCGTTGTCCACAAACTGTTTCTTTATTTCCAAAGATTCTTTAAGATTCATCACAAAATCTCCTCACTGCTGTCAAACTTACACTCTGCAAAACTGCCGTCAAACTGTTTTTTGAGACTCAAAACATCTTTCTGTGCCGTATCAAGTTTTTCACGACATAAAATAGCAAGCTCCATACCTTCTTTATAAAGATTTACGGCTTTATCAAGAGGAACCTGTCCACTTTCAAGACTAGCGGCAATTTCTTCAATTCTTTCAATCATTTCTTCGTAACTTTGTTTTTTCTTAGCCATTTACATCTCCACTTTCCCGGCAAGCATATCTGCCTGTCCGTCTTTAAGCTGAAGAACATATCTGCCGCCTTCTTCAATCTCTTTGGCGGATGTAACTGTATTCATATCTTTATCATACAAAACAGAGTAACCCCTTTTAAGTACATTAAGCGGCGAAAGCATATGCAGCTTGTCAGTAAGCGACATATACATATATTCGCTGTCCTTAAGAAGAGAATTAACGCTGTTTTCTGTTCTCATAATCAACTTTTCAACATACATTTCTTCGTTTGAAAGTCTCTGCTGAAAACTTTTTGGCGAAACACTTTTCATAAGCATTTCAACCTTGCTCTGCTGCATTGAAAGAAAACTGTCAAATGCATAATCAAGCCTTACTTTCAAAGCATCAAGATAGTAAATATCGCTGTAAACATCGTTAACAGCAAGTTCTGCCGCTGCTGACGGCGTAGGGGCACGCATATCCGATACAAAATCGGCTATGGTAAAGTCTGTTTCGTGGCCTATGGCAGATATTACAGGTATGTTTGAAGCAAATATGGCACGGGCAACCTTTTCTTCATTGAATGCCCAGAGGTCTTCAATGCTTCCGCCGCCTCTTGCCAGTATTATTGTGTCTGCCTTGTTCCACGCATTTACGTCTTTTATAGCCTGAACAATATCATCTGCAGCCCTTTCACCCTGCACGAGCACAGGTATAACCACAATCTCAACTGCAGGGTTTCGTCTGTGAGACACATTGATAATATCCCTTATGGCGGCCCCTGTAGGCGATGTGATAACGGCAATTTTTTTAGGCGCAGGGCATATTTCTCTTTTGAAATCGTTGTCAAAAAGACCCTCTTCTTCGAGTCTTTTTTTCATCTGTTCGTATGCCGCAGCAAGCGAGCCAAGACCTGCCGGCTCCATAATCTGTGCATAAAGCTGATACTGTCCTGTTTTTTCAAAAAGGGAAATATATCCGTAAACTATAACCGACATACCGTTTTCAGGCACATAAGGCATCATCATGGCATCAACCTTAAACATAATGGCACTTATAGCGCCGTCACTGTCTTTAAGTGTAAAGTACATATGCCCTGAAGAATGTTTTTTGAAGTTTGAAATTTCACCCTTAACCCATATGCCCGACAAAATTATGTCGTTTTCAAGCACACCTTTTATGTATCTGTTTATCTGGCTTACAGAATATATTTTTCTTTCAAGCAAAAAAACTACCCCTTAAACTAAGTTTCCTAAAATACCATTGATAAATGCAGGAGACTCATCTGAACTGTATTTTTTAGCAAGTTCAACTGCTTCGTTGATAACAACACTTGCAGGTGCATCCTGTGCAAACTTCATTTCATATACCGCAAGACGTAAAATAGCAAGATCTACCTTTGCCATTCTTTCTGTTGACCAGCCTTTTGCATTTGAGTTGATGATTTCATCAATCTGAACCATATTGTCAAGCACACCATTCACACATTTAAGTATGAAATCTTTGTCTGCTTCTTCAATTTCTGGATTTTCATCAAAAAACAAATCTTTTGCACTTTCCATTTCTTCATGTGCTACAAAACCGCGCTGAAATAATAAACAAAAAGCGTCTTTTCTTGCATTTGTTCTACTCATTATGATTTCCTCCGATAAAAGTCTACATACAAACTAACCCTCAGAATATACTTCCAAGGGCTTTTGTTTTTTATTCTGCTTCTTCTTTTGCTTTTGATTTGTGTGATGCAATAGCAGCAACATTTACATTAACAGCTACAACCTTAAGACCTGTCATTGTTTCAACCGCGTTAACAACTTTCTTCTGAACTTCTTCTGCTGTTTTTTTGATAGAAACACCATATTCAACAGCCACTTCAAGTTCGAGTGTAACTTCGCCGTCTTCAACGTCAACCTTTACACCTTTTGCAAGATTTTTCTTACCAAAAAGCTTTACAAGTGAATCTGTATAGTTGCCTGCCATATAAACACCTGTTGTTTCTACGGCTGCTGTACCTGCGATAATGGCGATAACTTCATCGGCAATTTCAACCTGGCCGAATGATTTATTGTCTTCCATTTAAAAAACCTCCTTTTATTTAAAAACGAATTTTCTGATATTATTATGCGGATATACGACCGCTTGGTATGATTATACCATATTTTATACAGTTTGCAAAACATTTTATGCATAAAACAATGTATATTTTCATAAAAAAACAAAGCAGTGACAACTTCTTCTCTCTTTTGTTATCACTGCCTGTTTTGCTGTATTTTATTTTTGTTTAAGGGGGCTTATTCTTATTTTGTTTGCACCATATCCGGTCTTTCTTGTCACTATATCCTGAATCTGTGCAAGCTGTTTTTCTGTAAGATTATCTGCATTCACAACCACATCAACTGTATCGTCATCTATTCTCACATAAACCTGACTGAAGCCTTTGGCCTTTATCATATCTTCCGATGCAGACTCTTTTTCAATTCTTTCCTGAATTTTCATAAGGCTTTTTGCCGCCTCGTCCTTCTGCGTGGAGTCAAGCTTTGAATTATTTATCATTTCCGTAAGTATATCTTTCTGCTTTGCACGGCTTTGCTCTCTGTCAAGCTTTGCTTCAACAAAATATGTACCATCATCGTCAGATACATCAGCACTTACAAGCACTGCCGCGCCGGTATCATCTTCTTCACCAAATACTTCTGCCGTCAAAGGGTCACTTATGCCTGTTCCTTCTGCAAATTCCATATCATAGTCATCAGCTATAACAGTTATGTCAGCCATATCATTTATGTTTTCTTCATAGGTATATTCTTCATAATTCATAACAGTTTCGGGGGTATCAGTGTTTGTAAAATTCACATATCCCGCAACTGCAACCATAACCGCCTGAACTGT
>JAFYQL010000115.1 GCA_017547125.1 Bacillota bacterium | reverse complement strand
GGAAGAAGTCTGTCCAGCAAACTGCATCATAACCGCCAAGGAATGTAAGACCTACAATGATGAATGTAGCTACGTACATTGCCACTGTTACATCCATACCCATTACTGTGTTGAAAAGTGTACCGCAAGCTTTGATACTTGATGAAGTATAAATTGTGTATGCTACAAGGAAAACAATAGCACAGATTACCTGAAGTGCACGTGATTTTGAAAGAAATCTGTTTGTGAGGTACTGTGGAATTGTGATAGAGTCATTTGCAACAATTGAGAAACGACGAAGTCTTGGTGCTTCAATTATCCAGCTGATTGTATAGCCTAACGCAAGACCGATAGATACCCAAACCTGGCCCAAACCAAGAGCATAAATTGATGTTGGAAGCCCCATAAGTACCCATGCACTCATGTCAGATGCACCGGCTGAAAGGGCTGTTACCCAAGCGCCCATCTGTCTTCCGCCAAGGAAGTAAGTTTTTTCGCCGCCTTCTTTACTCTTGACGAAGAAGTAAACACCAACGGCCATCAGAAATACCAGATAAATAATTACTACTGCAGATTCTACTAAATTCATAACATTTCTCCTATCTATATTATACTGTATAGTGAATTTTTCGCGTTAAAACTTTCAAGGATTAAAGTTTTTTTACTGCTTTATCACTGTATTATAACACATTTTTCACAATAATCAAACCATATTTTGTTTTTATAAAATTCAGTGTATCTTTATGTAATTTTTGCTTCAGCAAGTACGTTACTTTACATTTATTGCACCCAAGCCAGAAAGTAATTTACCAAAAAAACGCATAATATGAAGTTTTTTATTGACGTTATCCATCTGTTTATATAAAATTAGTAATTGTGTTTCAATTTGTCCGACATTTAACATTTACACGGAGGCTAATATAAATGGATTCCAAAAATAAAAAACGATACTTATTTGCATATGTTGTATGCTTATATATTGCTCTGGCAGGCATTATACTCGGCGATATTTCAGCCATACCTGCCGGCATGAAAGAAATATTTTATTCAAACGCAATACTCATTACCGACTACGTTGCACTTGCAGGAATAAGCGCAGCATTTTTAAACGTAGCACTTGTAACACTTTTTTCAGTTATACTTTTAAGAATAAATAAACTTCCGATGAACGGCAAAGCCATTTTCACAATAGGCCTTATGACAGGCTTTGCTTGCTTCGGCAAAAACATATTCACTATGTGGCCAATCATACTTGGCAGCTACATTCTCAGCAAAGTATGCAAAGAGCCTTTCAGCAAAAACCTTATCGGCGGTCTTCTTGCCACATCTCTCGGCCCGCTTGTTGGGGTTGCATATCTTCACGGCGGAGTAAGTTTAACAAGCTGCTTTTATGCTGTTATTGTGGGCATTGCCATTGGCTTTTTTATGCCGATACTTGCAGCACACACAAGCACTCTTCTTAAAGGGCTCAACCTTTACAACGGCGGTTTTTCTGCCGGTCTTATAGGTCTTGTATTTGTGCCTATAATGATGGGCTTCGGATTCCACTTCAACAACGAAAGTTGCTGGGCAACAGGCTGCAACAAGGAATTTGCAATTTTTCTTTATATAACATCAGTGCTTTTCATTATTATGGGCAAGCTTACAGACCCAGAGCACGCCTTCAAAAACTTCCGCAATATGCTTAAGCGTCCCGGCATTGCAAAAGACGACTTCACAGAGCTTGACGGCATGGGTGCCGTACTTATTAATATGGGTGTAAACACCATCATCTGCACAACTTATCTTCTTACCATAGGCGGAGACTTCAACGGTGCAACAATGGGCGGTATTTTCACAATCATAGGCTTCAGCGCCAACGGCAAGCATGCAAAAAATATAAGTATAATCATTCTCGGTGTTTTCATAGGCTCAGTTATCAACCCTTCTGCTTCCCCTACTACACCAGGTATTCAGATGGGCACATTCCTTGGCACAACCCTTGCACCTATGGCAGGCACATACGGTTTTTTCGGCGGCATTCTTGCCGGAATATTCCACTCATTTGCAGTGCTTAAAATATCACTTGGCTATGCCGGAGCAAACCTTTACAACAACGGTTTCTGCGGCGGCATCGTATCAGTTGTGCTTTATCCTTTATGCAGCAAATTTTTCAAAGCAAATACATATTCAGAAATTTCAGAAAGTATGAAAAAGACTTCTCATTGAGAAGTCTTTTTTTGTATGCTTTCCGCAGGTTGTTTTCCCACCCTGAAAGCGGTATCATTTTGTTATGCGAAAGGAGAGTTTGTATGTCAGTATACGTTACAGGAAATATCATAAAACAGCTGCGCACCAAAAAGAACTATACCCAGAAACAGTTGGCAGAAAAACTTAATATAAGCGAAAAAACAATATCCAAATGGGAAACAAACCGCGGTCTTCCCGATATAACCCTCATTGAGCCTCTGGCAAATTCTCTCGATATTTCAGTTGCAGAGCTTCTGTCAGGAAAAACTGCATTTAATCAGAATAAATCCGGAAACACCCTTCGCGGAAAATTTTATGTATGTCCTGTTTGCGGAAACATAATTTACTCTCTTGGAGAAGGTTCTTTCAGTTGCTGCGGAATTCTTCTTCCACCGCTTGAAGCAGAAGAATTCGACGACGAGCACAACATAAATATCGAAAAAATAGAAACTGAATATTACATATCAATAACTCACACTATGACAAAGGAGCATTACATTTCATTTATTGCATACGTAACCAACGAAAAAGTAAATATCATAAAACAGTATGCCGAACAAAATTCCTGCTGCCGTTTTTCAATCAACGGTCACGGATACATATATGCATACTGCAACCGACACGGTCTTTTCAGGGTAAAAATATAAGGAGTGCAAATACGCACTCCTTATTTTTTGTTTGCTTATTAAATTCTTATTTAAGTACAGCACCTTTAGCGCCTGATGAAACGAGAGAAGCATATCTCTTAAGGTAACCTGTTGTAACTCTAGGTTCTCTTGGCTTCCATTCTTTTCTTCTTGCTTCCATTTCTTCATCTGATACATCAACGTCAAGCTTGCAGTTTGTGATGTCAATCTTGATGATGTCACCTTCTTTGATAAGAGCGATTGGACCGCCTTCTGCTGCTTCAGGTGAAACGTGACCGATAGAAGCACCACGGCTTGCGCCTGAGAAACGACCGTCAGTGATAAGTGCTACGCAGCTGCCTAAGCCACGGCCTGCGATTGCAGATGTTGGGTTAAGCATTTCTCTCATACCAGGGCCACCTTTTGGACCTTCATATCTGATAACAACAACATCGCCTGCATTGATCTTGCCGCCGTTGATAGCTTCGATAGCGTCTTCTTCACAGTCAAATACTCTTGCAGGACCTTCGTGCTGAAGCATTTCAGGAACAACTGCTGATCTCTTAACAACTGCTGTGTCAGGAGCAAGGTTACCCTGAAGAACTGCGATACCGCCTGTTGGGCTGTATGGGTTTTCAACCGGACGAATGATGTTTGGATTAAGGTTCTTGCAGTCTTTGATGTTTTCGCCAACTGTTTTGCCTGTTGCTGTGATGCAGTCTGTGTTAAGAAGACCGAGCTTGTTGATTTCGTTCATAACGGCATAGATACCGCCGGCTTCGTTAAGTTCTTCTATGTAAGCATGACCTGCAGGTGCAAGGTGGCAAAGGTTAGGTGTCTTGTTGCTGATTTCGTTAGCGATTGTTGGGTTAAGTTCGATACCGCATTCGTTAGCGATAGCAGGAAGGTGAAGCATACTGTTTGTGCTGCAGCCAAGTGCCATATCCATTGTAAGAGCATTCATGAAAGCTTCTTTTGTCATGATGTCTCTTGGTTTGATGTCTTTTCTGAGAAGTTCCATAACCTTCATACCTGCTTCTTTAGCAAGTCTGATTCTTTCTGAGTATACAGCAGGGATTGTACCGTTGCCTTTAAGACCCATACCAAGTACTTCTGTAAGACAGTTCATACTGTTTGCTGTGTACATACCTGAACATGAACCGCAAGTTGGGCATGCTTTTTTAACAAATTCTTCAAGTTTGTTTTCGTCGATGAGACCGCCGTGGAAAGCACCTACTGCTTCAAACATACTTGAAAGGCTTGTTTTTTCGCCGTCAATTCTGCCTGCAAGCATAGGACCGCCACTTACAAATACTGTAGGAACGTTAACTCTTGCTGCTGCCATAAGAAGACCAGGAACGTTTTTGTCACAGTTTGGAACCATAACAAGTGCGTCAAAACCATGAGCAAGTGCCATAGCTTCTGTTGAGTCTGCAATAAGGTCTCTTGTTACAAGAGAGTATTTCATACCTACGTGACCCATAGCAATACCGTCACAAACAGCAATAGCCGGGAATACGATAGGTGTACCACCGCCCATAGCTACACCAATTTTAACTGCATCTACAATTTTGTCGATGTTCATGTGGCCAGGAACGATTTCATTATATGAGCTTACAATACCTACGAGAGGTCTGTTCAATTCTTCGTCTGAAAGACCAAGTGCGTGGAATAATGATCTCTGTGGCGCTGTGTCAAATCCTTTTTTTACTGAATCGCTTTTCATTTTTTAACAAATTCT
>JAFYQL010000114.1 GCA_017547125.1 Bacillota bacterium | reverse complement strand
TAACCCATTTTTGTAAGCATTGCGCATATTTTTTCGCTGTCGTGAGCATTCATCTGGCAGCCCATGGCAAGAGAGTAGAATTTCTTTTCTTTGCCGTCCAATGCAACGATGCTTCTCACTTTTTCGATATATTCATTCTGTTTCATAAGCTCCATCTGTGGAACTTCCTGTCTGTTTTCGAGCATATTAAAAACTCCTTATAAACATACTTCCGCATTATTTTCCAATTCTAAAGTATATCATAATAATGGCTTTTACTCAATAAAAAAATAAGGCAAAACCTATGGGTTTTGCCCTGAAATTATATGTTTTTTTCCATATCAACAAGCCTTGTACATACGTTTTCAAGAAGAGGCATACTGTGGCTTACTGCAAGAAGACCTATCTGTCTGTCCTGCACTTCTTTAATCAGAAAACTCCACAGCTGACTTTGTGTTATAAGGTCAAGCATAGTGCTTATTTCGTCTGCAAGTATGAACTTTGTTCTTTTGCCAAGAGCCCTTGCGATACAAAATCTCTGAAGCTCACCGCCTGAAAGTTCGGAAGGAAATCTGTTCATCCAGTCTTCTTCTATTCCAAGACCTTTAATTATTCTTTCGTCTATTTCGTCGCCCTCTGCAAGTATGTCACGCATATGAAGACGCGGATTTACCGCCTGCTCCGGGTGTTGCCATATCATCTGTACCGGGCAATAGCCTTTGTATGATGACAGTGGCTTTCCGTCAAGGAGTATTTCACCTTTCTGTGCATTTTCGTAGCCAGAAAGTATTTTGCAGAAAGTTGTTTTGCCAAATCCGCTTGGAGCAATTATTCCAACTCTCTCGTGGCTTTCGATGCTGAGAGAAAAGTTTTCAAGTATTTTTTTATCGTTTTTTCCGTAACGGAAAGTTATGTTTTTTGCTTCAAGTTTCATCAGTTTTCCTCCGCTTTGATACAGCGTACACGTCCGTCCTTCACGTTTTTGTAAGGAATGGCACATTTGCACTCTTCTGTAAAATGAGGGCATCTAGGACCAAATACACAGCCTTCAGGCATAGCTTTTACATAAGGCTGAATGCCATCTATAAATTTAAAGCCGTTTTTAGGCATTGCACGCCATAATGCCTTGGTGTATGGGTGTCTTAATGTTTCTTCTTTTTCAAAATCCTTAACATCTGCATCTTCCAGAGTTGTTCCGGCATAAAAAACAACTATTCGGTCTGCAACTTCTATTGCCTGCTCAAGATCGTGAGTGATTACAAGCACCCCTGCCCCATTGTCTGCAAGCTCACGGAAGTGACTCATAACCTTCTTTGCCATCTCCATGTGAAGACCTGGTGTAGGCTCGTCTGCAACAACAAGTTTTGGCTGTGCCATCATAGCAGTTGAAACCATTATTCGTCTGTTCATACCGCCTGAAAGCTCAAATGGATAAAGATTGTATACATTATCTCTGAGATTATATCCTTTGAAGATTTTATCAAGGCGCTCTTTAAGTTTCTTGTCGTTTTTGCCCTTTAATACCTGTGGACCAACCTTCATAAGTGGGTCGAGATATGATGTACCTTGCGGAACAAGAACTATTTCACTTCCTCTGAGAGCCTTTTTTCGCTCTTCTGTAAGAACTTCGCCGTTATATATTATTTCTCCGCCTAATGTTGCATTATATGGCTGTATGCCTAATATACCGTGTGCAAGAAGGCTTTTTCCGCTGCCGCTTGAGCCGACAATGGCAACCATTTCGCCCTGGTGTACAGTGATATCAAGGTTATGAATTACAGGCAGAGTTGTTTTTTTGAAACCGCTGCCATACTGCTCGAAGGATACTGAAAAATTGTGAATATCAAGTATTGTTTTCTTATTTTCCATATTATCCCCCTTACTTATGCGCGCTTGACGGGTCTAAAAGCTTTCTTAAACTTTCGCCTGCAACGTCAAAAAGTATAACTGTGCCAACAAGAAGAAGCCCCGGGAATACGGCAAGCCACCATCTGCCCATTGCAAGATACTTCATGCTTTCTGAAAGTATAATGCCTATTGCAGGCTGCTCCGGTGAAAGACCAAAGCCAAGGAAAGTTATGCTTGCCTCGTGTAGTATTGCGTGCGGAAACATAAGTATAAGCCCAACCAGAAACTGTGAGAAGAGATGTGGAAACATGTGTTTCCAGGCAATTTCAAATTTGCTTACGCCAAGCTTCTGTGCAGCCTTTATATATGTTGCTTCTTTAAGCTGAAGCACTTCACTTCTGATAACCCTTGCAAGGCTTGTCCAGTGAGTGAGCGCTACGCCTATAACAACGCCCTTAAAGCCTTTTCCGAAGGCATAGGATATAAGTATAAGCAAAAGTATATGAGGTATGCCCATAACGAGGTCTATAATCCATGTTACTATAGCATCTGCAGTTTTGCCCATTGTTGCTGAAATAATGCCAAGTGCAAGTGCGATAATTGAGCTTGCAAATGCTGCAAGAAGCCCTATTTTGATGCTCATAGAAAGACCTGTGAGAGTTCTTATGAACATATCTCTTCCAAGCCAGTCTGTTCCGAATAAATACTGAAGCGAAGGAGCAAGATTTTTGCGTGAAAAATCTGTAATCATTGCTTCATCTGAAAATATACTGCCTGATATTGTTATGGCAGCGAGAAACAGTATTGCGGCAGAAAAAAGCATAACTGTCATAATACGTCCGTTTATTTTTCTCATGACAATTTACCTCCTCTGCGTATTCTTGGGTCTATAATGCCGTAAAGAATGTTGGCGATAAGATTTCCGCCAAACACAAACACTGCACTTATAACTGTTATTCCAAGCAGTAAAGGTACATCGCTGCCAAGGCCTGCAGTAACTGCCGCCTGACCAAGACCGGGATATGAAAATATCTGTTCAACAAGAACAGAACCTCCAAAAATTTCGCTGATAGATCCAAACTGCAAAGTTATGGCAGGAAGCATAACGTTTCTTATGCCGTGATTTTTGATGATGTTGTATGTGCTTTCTCCCCTTGCACGTGAAAAAAGAACATAATCGCTTTCCATGATTTCTATCATTTTTTCACGTGTGTGGAGAGTTATGTTTGATATGCCTGTTATACTTAAAGTAACTGCAGGGAGTATTGCATGCTGAATTTTGTCGGCAAATGTAACACCGCTTGCTTCAACGCCGATAGGCACACTAAGGCCTATCGGAAGTATCTGAAGCCATACGGCAAACACCATAAGAAGTACAAGCGCAAGCCAGAAAGCAGGTGTACTTGCTATAAGAAGTGAGTAGCCTTTTATTGCCTTATCTATAAATCTACCTTTGTTGATGCCGGCGATAATGCCCATAATAAAGCCTATTATGCCTGAAATAAGCCATGCAATTGTCATAAGATAAAGTGAGTTTGCAAGCTTAACCTTTATAACATCAGCAACAGGCTGACGGTATAAAAGCGAAATGCCCATATCACCCCTGAAAAAGTCTGCTGCCCAACTGAAAAAACGCTGATAAGCAGGTGTGCCTACACCCCAATATGCCTGAAGCTTTTCAATCTGCTCTGCACTCATTGACCCAAGGGCCGCCTGACCTATGTTGGCCTGAAGAGGGTCTATAGGTGAAACTGATATAAGCACAAAAGATGCAACGCTTACAGCAATTATCAGAAGAATCATTCGTATTAAGTTTTTTGTAATAAAAATTGTTAAGTCTTTCAATTTAAGTTCCTTTTTCAGCAAAAAGCAGAGCCATTTGCATGGCTCCGAGTGTTTATTTTATTTCCAGCTCCACTGGTCTACGTTGTTTACAATTGACCAGCCGTGGCCGTGTGGATGTAATTTCTGCTCTGCACCGGTAAGGTTTACGTCTGACCAGTAAAGATGGTCGATGTTTGCAAGCCATATCCAAGGAATATCGCCTTCCTGTGTTATGCCTGTTGTGCCGTCCCACTGTGCCTTCTGCCATAATTCATAGCTTTCTTCAAGTGATGATGCAGAAAGTGCTTCGTCCATATATCTGTCTACTGTTTCGTTTGAGTATGGAGAATATTCAGCGCTGCTGCCAACTGTGTGGTAGATGTTGTATAACTCCATAGGTGTGTGCGCACCCCAGCCCCACATAAGAGGTTCGGAAAGTGCTCTTGTGTATGCAGTATCCCAGCCCACGCCTTCAATAGTAACATCAATTCCAAGTTCTTTCAACTGATTCTGCACGTCAGCACACATAGCCTGACGGAGTGAATCGCTGGCAGGATAAAGAAGATTGAAGCCTGCTTTTATGCCGTCTTTTTCTCTCATTCCGTCTGCGCCTGTTTTCCAGCCTGCTTCATCAAGAAGTCTTGCGGCTTCGTCTTTGTCGCATTCAATTTCTGCCTCAGCATTGTACCAAGGCATTTTGTCGCATACACTATATGCTTTTGTACCGTATCCGTCCATTACGTTAAGGATAGTCTGCTCGCGGTCAATGCCAATATTTAAAGCACGTCTTACAAGTACATTGCTTGTGAAGTTGTTGCCTATTTTGTTTCCGTCTGCATCAGTTGTTTCTTTCACAGTTGGAAGGTTAAAGCCTCTGTTGTCAACAGATTCAAATGCAAGAAGCTCGTAGCCTTTTACATTCTGCTCTGCGTATGCTGCAGCTGTGTATGCAAGATCTACCTGTCCTGCTTTAACGGCTGCAAAGGCAGCATCTTCGTCCATAAATACAACAGTAACCTTTTTCATCTTAATTTCATCGCCGTAGTAGTCAGGGTTTGCTTCAAAAATAATCTGCTGACCCTTATCCCACTGTTTCATAATGTATCTGCCTGACCCGATTGGGTTTGAGCCGTAATCAGCACTATATGCGTGTTCAGGAACAATACCTACAATTGCCATAGTGTATGGCCATATTGAGTATGGTTTTGTCATATAAAATTCAACTGTTGTGTCATCAACTGCAACGGCTTTGTCAAGCATTGTGAAGTCGTTTACAGAACTTGTTTCTTTAACAGTGTTGTATGTAAATGCAACGTCTTCGGCAGTAAGCTTTTCGCCGTCAGTAAAGAAAACATCATCTCTTATTACAACTGTCCATAAAAGACCGTCATCGCTTGTTTTGATGTCTGTGGCAAGGTCATAGTCTATTTTAAGGTCTTTTGTTGTAACAGTAAGTGTGCTCTGAATAAGAGGCTCGTGTACGTGCTCGCCTGCACCCCATCCATATGCAGGGTCAAAGCCTGCTTCAGGCTCTGAAGAGGTACCCATAGCAACTATAACTGAATCTGTGTCTTTCTGTACTTCTGCATTTTTTTCTGCTGAAGAGCATGCTGAAAAAATAAGCAATGCTGATACCGCAAGTGATAAAACTTTAATAAATTTTTTCATATATAAACTCCTTTTTAGAGGTATTTCCGTGCAAAAAAATACACGAAAATAAAACCATAAGTATAGATTTTACCTTCGTGGTAATGTGTCAAAATATAGTTTGTTATTTGACAGCCGCTTCGTGCGGCTAAATACAAAAAATATTATAAAATATTATGCTATTTTTGTCAATAAAAGTGACGTGTGGTGTGGTTTCGTAAAAAAACAAGAACCATAAATACGGAGCTGACTTAAGAATACATTATAGTTCATTTATGCAGTATTTTTAAGGAAATCCGTGAGCGGATTTATGACATAAGAAAACAAACCCGTACAATTCGAAAATAAAGAACCTTGAAAAATCAAGGTTCTTTATTTTTGTGTTTTCTTATGTCACCGCTATAAATTATGGTCCTTGTTAATATAATTATTCTTCACAGAATTTAAGAAGCTGTTCCCATCTTTCATCAACTTCCTTCTGGAACTGAACGATAAGGTCTTCGTTGCCTTTGGCAAAAAGGTGTTTGAATCTTCCCTGTGGTTTAAGGAATTCTTCAATTGGGAGTTTGTTCTTTGGTTTGTAGTTTAAAATCCACTTGCCGTCCACAACTTCGTATAATGGCCAGTAGCAAGTTTCAACTGCAAGCTTGCACATTTCCATAATATCTTCTGCAGGATATCTCCAGCCACGTGGACAAGGAGCCATAACATTAAGGAATGCTGCGCCCGGTGTATAAATAGCCTTGTGAGCCTTTGTATAGAAGTCTTTGAAGTTTCCGATGAATGTTGTCTGTCCAACATAAGGAATGTGGTGACTTGCTATAATCTGCGCAAGGTCTTTTCTGTTCTGAAGCTTACCAGG
>JAFYQL010000113.1 GCA_017547125.1 Bacillota bacterium | reverse complement strand
GTTCAGCATGTCCGCCAATTATGTACGGCTGCAAATATCTTAACTTCTCAAGCAGCAAGTCTGAAATGGATCTTCTTACAAGAAGAATTGTTCAGGAGCTTGAAGGTAAAGAAGGTCAGAAATATCTTGATGAATATGCAGACCCTACAACTGAAAGAGGACAGAATATGCTTAATGCAATCTGTGAAAAATTAGGCTTTGACTCACTTGGCTTCCAGTCACTTGACGGCCTTCTTGAAGCAATAGGAATTGACCGTGACAAGGTATGCACATACTGCTGGGACGGTAAAGAATAAATAATGAAATTAACCACAATTTATCAGAAAATATAATTTGGAGGAAAAATCATGAAGAACTCCCACTCAGCTTCTTATGCTGCTGCCGGTGTAGACGTAACAGCCGGATACGAAGCAGTAAAACGTATTAAACCTATGGTTGAATCTACATATATCCCAGGTGTTATGGGTACACTTGGCGGTTTTGGCGGTATGTTTGCGCCTGATATGGAAGGTATGAAAAAACCTGTTTTAGTTTCAGGTACAGACGGCGTTGGAACAAAACTTAAAATAGCTTTTCTTATGAACAAGCATGATACAGTTGGTATCGACTGTGTTGCAATGTGTGTAAACGACATTATCTGCGGCGGCGCTGCACCTATGTTTTTCCTTGACTACATTGCATGTGGTAAAAACGAACCAGAAAGAATTGCAGAAATCGTTGCAGGTATTACAGAAGGATGCCGTCAGAGCGAATGTGCTCTTGTTGGCGGCGAAACAGCAGAAATGCCTGGCTTCTATCCTGTTGACGAATACGACCTTGCAGGTTTTTCTGTAGGTATTGTTGACCAGGAAAAAATTATCGATGGCACAAAGCTTGCTGAAGGCGATGTACTTATCGGTTTAGCATCAACAGGTGTTCACTCAAATGGCTTCTCACTTGTTCGTAAAGTATTTGATGTTGAAAATACTGATTTAAAAACTCCTATGGAAGAATTAGGCGGAAAGAGCCTTGGCGAAGCACTTCTTGCTCCAACACGTATTTATGTTAAAGCTGTTAAGGCTTTACTTAAAGACGGCGTTGATATTCATGCTATCAGCCATATTACAGGCGGCGGCTTCTACGAAAACGTGCCACGTATGATGACAGAAGGTCTCACAGCAAAAATCAAGCTTGACTCATTCCCAAGACTTCCTATTTTCGATTTAATCCAGAAAAAAGGCGATATCCCTGAAAGAGATATGTACAACACATACAATATGGGTATCGGTATGATACTTGCTCTTCCTGCTCAGCAGGCAGAAAAAGCCCTTGAAATTCTTGCTTCTGCAGGCGAAACAGCATACATCATCGGCGATGTTGCTGGCGGAGATGCAGGCGTAGAACTTATTTAATTGAAATTTTGTAAGAATAATACTATGTGCCGTCTGAGAAACGGACGGCATATACCTTAATTACAATGGAGGATAAGTAATGGTACAGCGTATATATGTTGAAAAAAAGGCTGAACTTCGTCATGAAGCCAAGGGCATGTTAAATGAATTACGCACACTTCTTGGTATTACATCACTTACAGGTATGCGTATTATTAACCGCTATGACGTGGAAGGTCTTGAAGAAGAAATTTTCCAGAGAGCAGTACAGACTGTATTTTCAGAGCCACAGGTAGATGACGCTACAACATCACTTCCTGAAGGCGAATATATTGCATTTGCTGTTGAAGCACTTCCTGGTCAGTTTGACCAGAGAGCAGACTCTGCAAGCCAGTGTATCCAGCTTATGACACAGGCAGACAGACCTGCGGTTAAAACAGCAAAGGTTTATCTTCTTTCAGGCGATGTTAAGGAAGAAGAAGTTGAAAAAATCAAAAAATATGTTATCAACCCTGTTGAATCAAGAGAAGCATCTCTTGAAGAGGTTGAAACACTTAAAGTTGAATATGACATTCCAACAAAGGTAGATACAATTGACGGATTTATCGGTCTTGATGATGAAGGTCTTGCAGGTCTTCTCGACAAACTTGGCCTTGCTATGGACCTTGATGACCTTAAATTCCTTCAGAGATATTTCCGTGATGACGAGCACAGAGACCCTACTATTACAGAAGTAAGAGTTGTTGACACATACTGGTCAGATCACTGCCGTCACACAACATTCTCAACACATATCGACTCAGTTGAAATTATTGATGAAAACGTAAAGGCAGCTTACGAAAGATATCTTGCTGCCAGAGTTGAAGTTTACGGCGAAGAAAAGGCTGCAGTTCGTCCTCAGACACTTATGGACATTGCAACTATCGGTGCAAAAACTTTAAAGAAGAGAGGGCTTCTTGGAAACCTCGACCAGAGCGAAGAAATCAATGCCTGCTCAATTCACGTTACAGCAACTGTTGACGGCGAAAAACAGGATTGGCTTCTTATGTTCAAGAACGAAACACACAACCATCCAACAGAAATTGAACCATTCGGCGGTGCTGCAACATGTATCGGCGGATGTATTCGTGACCCGCTTTCAGGCCGTGCTTATGTATATCAGGCAATGCGTCTTACAGGTGGCGGTGACCCACGTGTTCCTGTTGCTGATACAATTCCTGGCAAACTTCCGCAGAGAAAACTTGCACAGACAGCTGCTGCAGGCTACTCATCATACGGCAACCAGATTGGTCTTGCTACAGGCATGGTAAGCGAAGTTTACCACGAAGGCTACATTGCAAAGCATCTTGAATGCGGTGCCGTTGTAGGTGCTGCTCCAAGTGAAAACGTAGTTCGTGAAAGACCGGCTGCAGGCGATATTGTTGTTCTTCTTGGCGGACGTACAGGCCGTGACGGTATCGGCGGTGCTACAGGTTCATCAAAGAGCCACAACAGCAAGTCACTTACAACTATGGCTTCAGAAGTTCAGAAGGGTAATGCTCCTGAAGAAAGAAAGATTCAGAGATTATTCCGTGACGGCAACGTAACAAGACTTATCAAACGCTGCAACGACTTTGGTGCAGGTGGTGTAAGTGTTGCTATCGGTGAACTTGCTGCAGGTCTTCAGATTAACCTTGATGCAGTTCGTAAAAAATATGACGGTCTTGACGGTACAGAAATTGCTATTTCAGAATCACAGGAAAGAATGGCAGTTGTTGTAGATGCGAAAGACGTTGATACATTTATTGCATACGCAGAAAAAGAAAACCTTGAAGCTTACCCTGTTGCAGTGGTAACAGAAGAAGCAAGAATGGTTATGAACTGGAACGGCAACACAATTGTAAACTTAAGCCGTGAGTTCCTTGATACAAACGGTGCTGACAAGCACACAACAGTAGCCGTTGACAAAAAAGAAGAAATCTGCATGTGTTCAGAAGCAAAAACACTTCGTGAAACAGCAGCAAGCCTTAAATCAGCATCACGCCGTGGTTTAAGCGAAAGATTTGACTCAACTATCGGCGCAGGCAGCGTGCTTATGCCATTTGGCGGAAAAACACAGAGAACACCTGCTCAGGCTATGGCAGCACTTCTTCCTGTTCTTCCAAACCAGTCAACAAATACTTGTTCAGTTATGGCATGGGGCTATGACCCTGAAAGAATGAGCGCAGACCCATACCTTGGTGCATACGGCTCAGTTATCACATCTATGGCAAAACTTGTTGCTGCAGGCTGTGACTATCATCAGGCATACCTTACATTCCAGGAATATTTTGAAAAACTTAAAGATGAACCGCTTCGTTGGGGCAAACCTTTCTCAGCACTTCTTGGCGCGCTTGATGCTCAGCTTGATTTAGGTTGTGCTGCTATCGGCGGAAAGGACTCAATGTCAGGCTCATTCCTTGACCTTGATGTTCCGCCAACACTCATCTCATTTGCTATAGCTCCTGCTGAATCAGGCGATATCGTATCAGCTGAATTCAAAGAAGCAGGACACCCTGTATATCTTTTCGCTCCTGCCGGCAGAAACGGACAGGCTTACAAAGAATGC
>JAFYQL010000112.1 GCA_017547125.1 Bacillota bacterium | reverse complement strand
GAGTTTGTATACAGTGGTGAATATCCGTATTGGCAATTGGCACCGAATCCTTTTTATACTTTTTTTCTCGAAAGAGAAAAAGCAAATATAAAAATAAAATTAAAAATTGACGATAGGTTAGACGACTATATATCTGTTGAACAAATTATGTCTATTACAGAATTTGAGAAAATCACAAGCGAGTTTTCAGAAGCGGCGAAGAAATTTTCTGTCAGATAATTTATGGAAAAAATAAAAGATGCACGAAAACTTCGTGCATCTTTTTATCATTAAAAGTACATTTTTTATGAAGAAACTTTTATAATCAAATTTCTTCTTCCATTTTATCAAGAAGGTCTGAAAACACTGCCATTGCCTTTTCAAATGGGTCAACGCTTGTCATATCAACGCCTGCGCCTTTGAGAAGGTCAATAGAATATTCGCTGTTGCCTTTTGAAAGGAAGTCAATGTATCTGTCAACTGCTTCTTTGCCTTCGGAAAGTATCTGTCTTGAAAGTGCGATGGCTGCTGTGTAGCCAGTTGCATACTGATATACGTAAAATGCGTTGTAGAAATGAGGAATTCTTGCCCATTCCATATCAATTCTTTCATCAATAACGATATCTTCACCAAAATACTTTCTGTTAAGGTCGTGATACATTTTGCACATGCCTTCACATGTGAGAGGCTCACCGTTTTCAACTGCTTCGTGAGTAAGCTTTTCAAACTCTGCAAACATTGTCTGACGGAAGAAGGTTCCTTTGAACTGTTCAAGGAAGTAGTTGATAAGATACTTTCTTGCTTTTTTGTCAGTTGTTGTTTTAAGCATATATTCCATAAGAAGTGCTTCGTTGCAGGTTGATGCAACTTCGGCTACGAAAATTTTGTGACCTGCATATACATAAGGCATTTTCTTCCATGTGTAGTAGCTGTGGAGAGCGTGGCCCATTTCGTGGGCTATTGTAAACATAGAGTTGATGTTGTCGGCCTGATTAAGGAGTACATAAGGGTGACCAGGGTATGTGCCCCAGGAATATGCACCGCCGCGTTTTCCTTCGTTTTCGTATACGTCAATCCAGCCGCCGTCAAAGCCTTCCTTAAGGGCTGCGATATAGTCTTCGCCCATAGGAGCAAGTGCTTCAAGTATTTTTGCTTTGGCATCTTCGTAGTTTATGCTGATGTCTGCATTTTCAACAAGCGGTGTGTAAAGGTCATACATATGAAGCTCATCAACGCCAAGTATTTTTTTACGGATTTTAACGTATCGGTGCATAAGCGGAAGATACTTGTGAACTGAATTTACAAGTGTTTCGTAAACTGAAACAGGAATTTTGTCGTCATCAAGTGCTGCTTCAAGTGATGAGTTGTAGTTTCTTACCTGTGCATAGAAAACGTCTTTTTTAACACTTGAGTAGTATGTTGCTGCAAGTGTATTTTTCTGTTTGATGTATGTGTCATAGAGTGCTTCGAAGGCTGCTTTTCTTACTTCACGGTCTTCGCTTTCCATATATAATGTGTATCTGCCTTTTGTAAGAGGCACCATTTCACCATCTTCATTTCTGATTTCTGGAAATTTGATGTCGGCATCATTTATCATTGCAAAAATATCTTCTGCAGTGTTGGCAATTTCGCCTGTTTTAGCAAGAAGTGCTTCTTCTTTAGGTGAAAGAACGTGAGCATTTTTTCTTGTGATGTTGTCAAGAAAATGAGAATAAACCTTAAGTTCTTCTTTTTCTTCCATAAAAAATGCAAGCTTTTCTTCCGGGATATCAACAATTTCAGGAATGATATATGCAGTTTTGCCCATGTATTTTACAAGAAGCATTTCTGCTTTATTGCTCTGGCTCTGATAGAATGAGTTTGTGCTGTCTTGATGAAGACGCATATTTGAGTAAACATAAAGCTTATCGAGCACAAGGCAAACCTTATCGTTTTTGCTGAGACATTCATAAAGGTCATCTGCAGATTTGCCCAATGTTCCTTCAAATTTGTCCATTGCTTCAACTTCTTTTGTTATATCGGAAAAAACTTCGTCCCATTTTTCATCTGTTTCAAAAAGGTGCTCAAGTTTCCATTTGTATTTATCATCAATATCGCTTCGTTTGAGAATTGGTTTTGCTTCAGCCATTATAAGACCTCCTTAAAAAATATTGCTGAATATCATTGTATACTTATTTTGTCTTGGTTGCAAATTTTTATATATCTTTACCAAAGTTTTTTCATGCAGGTAAATATTCTTGAAATGTATTTTAAGAAAGAGTATTATAAAATCAGGAAATAATTGGGTATATAGCAAGTAATTTTTTGATATTGGAGGTTTTACAAATGGGAAATAATGAACCACTCAAAGTGCTTATAGTAGCATCGGAAGCAGCACCTTTTGCAAAATCAGGCGGTCTTGGTGACGTTACCGGTACACTTCCAAAAGTGCTAAAAGAACACGGCGTTGACGTAAGAGTAGTAATTCCAAAATATAAATCAATCAATAACAAGCATTTTGTGGGCATCAACTATCTTGGCAGTTTTGAAACAAATCTTGACTGGAGAAGACAACCTGTTGGCGTGCTTGAAAAAAATGATGAGTTTATAACATATTTTATCGAAAATGATTACTATTTCGGCAGAGACGGATACTATGGATACGATGACGACAATGAGAGATTTGGTTTCTTCTCAAAGGCAGTTATCGAAATGCTTCCATTTATTGATTTCTACCCTGATATTATCCACTGCAACGACTGGCAGACAG
>JAFYQL010000111.1 GCA_017547125.1 Bacillota bacterium | reverse complement strand
GAACCTCTGTTGCACTTTTGTCATTTACGGTTATTATAAGCCTGTCTGTGCCTATCTCAACTGACTCCACAATGCCCTCTTCAAGCATAGCCTCATACTCACTATACTTTATCTGCGAAAGTGAGCGCATATTTATTGCACCCACAAAAATGTTGATGATGCTTGTAAATATCAGAGCCATTATCATAAAAGACACCAGTCTTTTTGTGTCATTTTGTTTTCTTTTATTTGGCGTATTTTGTCCTTCAGGCATAATTATCCTCCTCAAAAATATTTGATAATCATCATATTACGCCAAAATTGTGAATAAAGTTTTAAATTAAAACAAATTTTCTTAAAACATTTATTCTTCTTTAAGTACCTGTGCCAATATTTCTGCCAGTATTTCCATACTGTTAAATACCTCTTCCTTTGTATTTGTCTGCGCACCAACCTCAACAAGCAGGCTTTTAGGCATCATATGAAGAGAATAGCGATATGCATTAAGATAAACCCTTCTTGTAAAATCGGGATACATTTTGTTTGCCGCAAGCTGCATATTAAAGCTGAATGCAAGATTTTCATTTATATAAGGGTTTGGCAGTGATGTTATGCTTTCAAGGCTATCTCCTTTTTTAAGACGGCAAAGCCCATTAAAAAACATTATTTTTGCACACTTTTTGCCGTTTTGCTCCGTAACAAGATGCACATTTTCCGCAACGCCATCACGGTGCATATCTATCACAACTTCTATAGTAGGGTTGTCTGCAATAATTTTTCTTATAGAAGGCTCCATTCTTTCATAAGCACCTGTTGTTTTGCCCTTGCCGTTCACCACGTCATACTGGCCTGTGTCGTGTATGGTTTTGATACCGTATTCTTCTTCCAGTATCTCCTTAAGCCTTTCTCCAGCACCCCAGATGCCTTCTGCCATTCCCTTTGATGCATCACTATCCGCAAACATTTCCTGGGAATGTGTGTGGAAAATAAGCACCTTAGGTCCGTCACCTTCTGCAAGCGAAAAATCCATATTTATAAATTTTTCAGCATCAATGTCGTTTTTAACTACGTCCGTACGGCTATCCACTATGTAAAAATTCTTTTTCAGATAATCAATATCGCTGAGCTTTTCAATATCTTCGGCAGTTATATTTATCTCCTTTGACGCGTGGAAATTAAGATCCGTTTCAGGCTGACTCAGAATTTCTTCTCTTGTAAGGGTTTGTATAAAAACAGGCTGTGTATTGCTCACTATTTCTTCATCTTCAAAACCAAAATACGCATCCTGCCAAGTGTATTCTTTCTCACCCTCACTTTCCCCAGCAATATATCCAAATGCCGACATTGAAACAATCACCGACACAACAAACCCAAGCACAGTATTTATAACAAGAGCCTTCACATCAACTTTCTTTTCTCTTCTCATAGACATCCTCCCCAAATATTTTATGCTGATGCATGCACACCTATGATATAATGGCGCTAAGGGGTGATTTGTATGAAAAAAACTTTATATTTCAAATGTCCTGTAGGTTTTGTCAAGGTATGCGGAGAAAATGACTATCTTACAGAAATAAAGCTTACAGATTTTGAAGAAGAAAGCAGCGACGACATTACCGAGGAGATGAAAAAATGCCGTCTGCAGATTGAAGAATACTTTGAAGGCAAAAGAAAAGACTTTGACCTTAATCTCCGGTTTGAAGGCACAGAATTCCGAAAAAAAGTATGGCAGGCGCTTCTTGATATTCCTTACGGAAAAACCGCATCATACAAAGATATTGCCGTTATGATTGAAAGCCCTAAAGCCGTGCGTGCCGTAGGAGGCGCAAACCACAACAACCCATTCTGGATAGTTGTTCCCTGCCACAGAATAATAGGCTCTGACGGAAGCCTTACCGGTTACGGCGGCGGAATTGATAAAAAGAAATTTTTACTTGAACTTGAAAATGCACTGTAATAAAAAAAGACTCTGAAAATTCAGAGTCTTTTTATTTTTATATTAGTGCTTGAAGTGTCTCATACCTGTAAATACCATTGCAATGCCGTATTTGTCACAAGCATCGATTGAAGCCTGGTCATTTAAGCTGCCGCCTGGTGTTACGATAGCTGTGATACCTGCTTTAGCACATTCTTCTACGCAGTCAGGGAATGGGAAGAATGCATCTGATGCAAGTGATGCACCTTTTACACTGTCTTCGCCAAGCTGTGTTACGCCGTGGTCGATAGCCTGCTGGCAAGCCCAGATTCTGTTAACCTGGCCAGGTCCGATACCGATTGAGCGTTTGTCTTTAGCAATAGCAATACCGTTTGATTTAACAAACTTAACCATCTTCATAGCAAAGATAAGGTCTTCCATTTCTTTTTCTGTTGGAGCTTTCTTTGTAACAACCTTAAGATCTTCTTCGTTAAAGAGTTCTGTGTCAACTGTCTGAACAAGAAGACCGCCTGATACCTTCTTCATATCAAGAGCATCTTTTGGCTGTTTAACAAGGATGTCTTCAAGTTCCATAAGTCTGATATTCTTTTTCTGTGTAAGCACTGCAAGCGCTTCTTCGCTGAATGAAGGAGCAACCACGATTTCAACAAAAATCTTGTTGATTTCTTCTGCCGTAGCTTTGTCAACTTCTCTGTTGGCAACGATAATACCGCCAAAAATTGAAACAGGGTCTGATGTATATGCCTTAACATATGCTTCATAAATTGTGTCTGCGCTTGCTACGCCGCATGGGTTTGCGTGTTTGCAGGCAACAACTGTTGGTTCTTCATATTCTTTAAGAAGTTCAAGAGCACCGTTTGTGTCGTTGATATTGTTGAATGAAAGTTCTTTGCCGTGAAGCTGTTTTGCATTTGTGAGCATACCCTTTGTATTACCAACTTCTTTGTAGAAAGCCGCCTTCTGATGAGGGTTTTCACCATAGCGCATTTCCTGAACTTTTTCGTATGTAAGTGTGAGTGTGTCTGTAAAGCCTTCGATACCTGCATATTTCTTCATATATGTAGCAATGAGAGTATCGTAGTTTGATGTATGGATAAATACTTTGGCACAAAGATATGTCTTTGTTGCAAGGCTTACATCTCCTTCTGCCTTAAGTTCATCAATAACCTTTGCATAGTCTGCAGGGTCAACAATAACCGCAACGTCCTGATAGTTTTTAGCTGCTGCTCTGATCATTGTTGGGCCGCCGATATCGATGTTTTCAACAACTTCTTCGTGTGCTACACCTTCTTTAAGCACTGTCTGCTTGAAAGGATAAAGGTTAACAACAACCATATCTATTGTCTGCACGTTAAGTTCTTCAAGCTGCTTCATATGTTCTTCGTTGCTTCTGATGGCAAGAACACCTGCGTGAATATTTGGATGAAGAGTTTTTACTCTGCCGTCAAGACATTCAGGGAATCCTGTTACATCAGAAATACCTGTTACCTTTAAGCCTGCATTTTCAAGAGCCTTGTGTGTGCCGCCTGTTGAGATAATTTCCCAGCCAAGTGATGTAAGTTCTTTTGCAAATTCGATAATTCCTGTCTTGTCAGATACACTGATTAAAGCACGTTTCATTTCAAATCCTCCATTTCGTATGTAAAAAATAAAAGCCGGCCCCTGAGCAAATATTTGTGCCCAGGCGGTCGGCTTTAACTATCCTATACTCCCTGTGGTCAATTCCACTTCCGCCGGTTATATAGGCATTTTAAATTCAATTTACAATAATATTTTATAGTTTTTATCAAAACCCGTCAAGGCTCATTAAGCAACAAGTTTAATTAAGAAAAGAATAGCGATAATGATAAGCACTGGGCTAACTTCTTTTCTTCTGCCTGATAAAAGTTTAAGAATAACGTAGCTGAGGATACCAAATACGATACCTTCTGAAATGCTGTATGCAACGATCATCATTGTGAAGCAGATGAATGCTGGGAAGCCTTCTGTGTAATCGCTGAAGTCGATTTCTGATACCTGTTCAACCATGAAAAGACCAACTGTGATAAGTGCTGGTGTTGTTGCAAATGATGGAATAGTTGTGATAACAGGTGTGAAGATAAGAGCAAGAAGGAAAAGAATACCTGCTGTTACGCTTGTAAGACCTGTTCTACCGCCGTCAGCAACACCTGATGCTGATTCAACGAATGTTGTTACTGTTGATGTACCAAGAGCAGCACCTGCTGTTGTGGCAATAGCGTCTGCCATAAGAGCGCCTTTGATTTTTGGAAGTTTGCCGTCTTTATCAAGGAAACCTGCTTTTGAAGATACACCGATAAGTGTTCCAAGTGTGTCGAAGATGTCAACGAAAAGGAATGACACAACTACAACAAGGAATTCAAATGAGAATACATTTGAGAAATCAAATTTGCAGAAAATTGGTGCAATTGAAGGTGGAGCTGATACGATACCTGATGGAATAAGTGAGTAAGCACCATTTGCTGGGTCTACCACATAAATACCTGCAAGCTGACATAAAATACCAAGTGCATATGTAATGAGTATACCAAAAAGAAGAGCACCCTTAACTTTTTTGATTACAAGCCATACAGAAATAATTGTTCCGATAAGAGCAAGTGCAACCGGAACGCTTGTTACATTGCCAAGGCCAACAAGTGTTGAGTCGTTGTTGATGATGATACCTGCATTCTGCATACCGATAAATGCAATGAAAAGACCGATACCAACGCTAACTGCTTTTTTAAGTGTAAAAGGAATTGCATTGAAGATAGCTTCTCTTACGTTAACAGCTGAAAGAAGGATGAAAATAAGACCTTCAACAAATACTGCTGTAAGAGCTGTCTGCCATGAATAGCCCATACCAAGAACTACTGTGTAAGCAAGGAATGCATTAAGACCCATACCTGGAGCAAGTGCAAATGGATAGTTTGCAAAAAATGCCATACAGAATGTACCAAGTGCTGATGCAATTGCTGTTGTTGTTAAAAGAGCACCTGCATCCATACCTGCAGCACTTAAAATGCTTGGGTTAACAACAAGGATGTATGCCATAGTCATGAATGTTGTGAGACCGGCATAAACTTCAGTTCTCACTGTAGTTCCGTGTTCTTTAAGTTTGAATGTTTTTTCTAAAAAACTCATTTCAAAACCCCTTTTCTCATATTATTATAATAAATAAGTAATACCTTTTACATTCTAACACAATAAAATAAAAAAAGCACTTAAAATTGTCTTTTTAAGTGCTTTTTGTTAATTTCTACTATCTTTTCTTTATTCTTTCAAGTGTAAATGTGAATTCTGTCCCTTTTCCTTCTTTACTCTTTACCTCTATCATTTCGCCGTGAGCTCTTACAAACTCTTTTACAATTGAAAGACCAAGACCCACACCTGTTTTGTCAAGTCCGCGTGATGTATCGGCTTTAAAGAATCTTTCGAAAACACGTTTTCTTTCTTCTTCTTTTATTCCTATGCCGTTATCCTTAACGCTTACGTACACCTTGCTGCCTTTAAGCTTTGTTTCAACAGTAATTTCTCCGCCGTTTTCAGTAAACTTAACCGCATTATCAAGGAGATTTTGCATAACTCGCTGTATTTTGTTAGGGTCAGCATTAACTTCCGTAACAGCTTCAGCAAAAATCACATTTGCCTCTATCTTTTTCTGCTTCATACGGTGTTCCATACTATCAAGGCTGTCTCTGATGATTTCGTTGACATCAAAGTTACATCTTTCAAGCACTAGAGCACCTGCATCCGCACGGCTTGCATCAACCATATCGTTGGCAAGCTTTGTAAGTCGGCCTGTTTCTTCAAGCACGATGTCAAAGTACTTCTGATGCTTTTCAGGAGGTATTGTTCCGTCGGCAATGGCACCGATAAATCCCTGAATGCTTGTAAGAGGTGAACGAAGGTCGTGAGATACGTTTGCAATAAACTCCTGACGTCCCTTCTCGTTTTCTTCAAGCCTTTGTACCATATAATTGAAACTGTCTGCAAGCTCGCCGATTTCATCATTGGAATAATATTCAATTCTCTGGTCAAAGTTTCCGTCGGCAATTACTCGTGCAGCTTTATTTACCATATTTATTGAATTTACCATTACCCTGGTAAAAACATATATCAGCATAATGCTTACAAGTATGGCAGGAATAGTAAGCCCAATAACAAGCTCGTTAATCTCACCTGTTGCTTCTTTAATAAGCGAAACAGATTTGCTCATAAAAATTCCGCCCACAAGCCTGTCGCCAATTCTTATCGGGTAGCCAACTGTAAGTGTCGGGTCTTTAAACATGCCTCCAACCTTACCTGTAACCGTTGCCACGTTTCCGCTCAAAACTATTTCAACTGCCTGGTCATTTATGGTTTTGCCCACCCATTCTTCATCAATACCCGGCGAAACCATAGAAACCTCGCCTTCTCTATTTATAAAGAAAACATTGGCTTCCATATACTGCTCTATTACCTGCAGTTCAAATGTAACACGGTTCATATCCACAACACCGGCATAGTATAAAGCATTCATGCTTTCGTTAAATCTTTCGCCCTGTATTATAAACTGCTGTTCCTGCTCCTTCATCGCCTTGTTGGTATACACTGTACCAAGTCCCAAGGCAAAGCTGCTGAATGTAAGCATTATTACCCATAAATAGAGCATCATCTGTTTTCTGACAAGACTTTTTCTTTTCATAAAGGTTAGTTCACCTCAAATTTATATCCAACGCCCCAAACGGTTTTTACATTCCATTTGTCGCCTTTATCAAACTTTTCTCTTATTCTCTTGATATGAACGTCAACAGTTCTTGTGTCGCCTATATATTCATAGCCCCATATTTTATCAAGAAGCTGATCTCTTGTGAAAACCTGATTAGGTCTTTTTGCAAGGAAATAGAGAAGTTCAAATTCCTTAGGCGGAAAACTGAGCATTTCGCCGTGGTATGTTACTGTATAGTTTGTAAGGTTAATTTCAAGATTATCAAAAGCAAGTATATTTTCGTCAACCTTAGGCACAACCATAGTTTTGTCAAAGCGTCTTAAAACCGCCTTAACTCGTGCGGTAAGTTCCTTTGGATCAAATGGCTTAACCATATAGTCATCTGCGCCAAGTTCAAGACCAAGCACCTTGTCTATTGTGTCACCCTTTGCTGTGAGCATAATAATAGGCACACCGCTTGTTTTTCTGATTTCACGGCACACTCCGTATCCGTCAATGCCCGGAAGCATAATATCAAGCATAATAAGGTCAGGCTTGTATTCGCCAAAAGCCTTTATTGCATCTGTACCGTTGTAAACTTCTTTTGTATCATAACCTTCTCTTAAAAGATAAAGGCTTATAAGCTCTGCAATATGTTCATCATCATCAACTATAAGTATTTTTGATTTTTCAGACATATCTTTCGCCTCCTTTATTTAAGTTCAACTATGGTTACCCCTGTTTCTCCTTCGCCGTATGTACCCGGTCGATGACTCTTGACGTGTGAGTTCATTCTGAGATAATTCTGTACTGCACTTCTAAGTGCACCTGTACCCTTGCCGTGAATGATAGTAACCTTTTTAAGCCCTGCAAGGTATGCATCGTCAATATATTTGTCGATGTTTCCGATAGCTTCATCAACAAGCTGACCGCGGCAATCGATTTCTGTTTTGATACCATAGCTCTTGTTTGCACGAACCTTTGTTGAAACGTTCTGTTTAGGGCTGTTTTTCATACTATTTTCCTGAACTGAGAAATCATCAAGCACAAGCTCAGCCATAGGCACTTTAAACTTCATAATACCTGCCTGAACAAATACTTCTTTCTTTTCATCAGGCAGTGAAATAACATTTGCGTGAGTATCAAGCGAAATAACATAAACACTGTCGCCAACATTAAGTGTTTCAGGTGCTTTGCCTTTTTTCTTGCGTTTTGCAAGAAGCTTGTTAATTTCACTGTCGGCATCTGCAAGAGAGTTTTTAAGCTTCTGTCGGCTTTCATTCATCTTATGCTGACTTGCTTTTTCCCTTGCATCACGGTTCATTTCTTTAATAATTGCATCGGCCTCTTCCTTAGCCTTCTGATAAATCATTTTGGCTTCTTCTCTGGCTGAAGCAAGTATCTTTTCTTTCTGGTCTTCTATTTTCTTTTTCTGTTTTTCAACTTCTTTTTTAAGGCTTTCGGCTTCTTTTCTGTAAAGCTCAGCTCTTTCCTGTTCATAAACAACAGTTTTCTTGCTTATTTCAAGATCTGCAATAACATCTTCAAACTTAGCCTCATCGCTCTTGATAAAGTCTTTTGCACTTTCGATAATATCATCGCCAAGGCCAAGGCGTTTTGAAATAGCAAAAGCATTACTCTTGCCAGGAATACCTATAAGAAGCTTGTATGTTGGTTTAAGGCTTTCCACATCAAACTCGCAGCTGCCGTTTTCTACTCCTTCAGTTGAAAGAGCATAAACCTTAAGTTCACTGTAATGTGTTGTTACTGCAGTTCTGATGTTTCTCTTCTTTAAGCTCTGAATAACAGCCATAGCCAACGCTGCACCTTCAACAGGGTCAGTACCTGCACCAAGTTCGTCAAAAAGCACCAATGAATATGGAGTTACATTTTTAAGTATTGAAACTGTATTTGTCATGTGAGCAGAGAATGTTGAAAGATTCTGCTCAATGCTCTGTTCATCACCGATATCAGCAAAGACATTATCAAACACTGCAAGGTCAGAGTTATCAAAGGCAGGTATATGAAGACCTGCCTGTCCCATTATTGTGAAAAGACCAAGTGTCTTAAGAGCAACTGTTTTGCCCCCTGTGTTAGGACCTGTAATAAGAAGTGTTGTAAACTCTTTTCCGAGATAAACATCAATAGGCACAACTGTCTTTTTATCAAGAAGAGGATGGCGTCCGCGCTTGATATTGATGTATCCTCTTGTGTTAAATACCGGCTTGCTTGCTTCCATTTCAATGGCAAGGTTGCCTTTTGCAAATATAAAGTCAAGCAGACCTATAAGCTGAAGGTTTGCTGAAAGCACATCGCTGTTTTCACGCACAATATCAGAAAGTTCCTGAAGAATTTTTTCAATTTCAGCCTTTTCCTGCATTTTAAGTTCTCTGATTTTATTGTTAAGCTGAACAACACTCATAGGCTCTATGAAAAGAGTTGAGCCTGTGTTTGACTGATCGTGAATCATACCGCTGAAGGCATTTCTGTATTCACTTTTTACAGGCACACAGTATCTGTCGTTACGGATAGTGATAACATAATCCTGAAGCATATTTCTGTACGTCTGTGAGTTTATAATCATATTCAGCTGTTCTCTGATTTTGTCGTTTGAAATTTTGATTTCACGTCTTATGCTTCTAAGTTCACTTGAAGCATCATCAGAAATTTCTGTTTCGGAAATAATAACACGGCTTATTTCCTTTTCAAGCCTTGTAAGAGGCATAAGAATTTCAAAAAACTCACTGATATATGGGTAGTTTTCGTCTTTGTTTTCGTTTATTGAGTAGTTTTTAACTTTACGGCACACATAAAGAAACTCGCCTATATTCATAAGCTCATCAATACCAAGGCATCCGCCCATAGAAACCCTCTTAATTTGCGGACGAATTTCATGAAGTCCGCCAAGAGGAATGTTTCCCTTGCGCATAATCATAGAGTATGCATCACTTGTTTCATTCTGCCATTTGTTTATTTCGTATGCTTCAGCAGAAGGACGAAGATGTCTTGACAATTCCTTCCCGATAGGAGAAACTGCATAGCCTTCAAGTTTTGTAAGTATTTTATCAAATTCAAGAGTTCTGAACACTTTTTCGTTCATTTAATCTAACCATCCTTAATTTTTAAATCTTACCTTTTATAATACCACCTTTTTGCATATTTTTCTACCTGCAAAGATTTAACATTATGTGAACACTGCACCATTTTATTTTTTACACAAACACAAAAATTCCCTTTAATTTCAGCAAATTTTACGTCACATTATAGATTTTTTCGATGATGATTATTGAATTTTTACAATATTAGTGATATAATATACTTTAACAATTTAAAGTGCAAAATATGCACTGTCTAGGAGGTTTTTTAAATGGAACACAATAATCGTGGTCAGTGGGGAAGTAACTTTGGTTTCCTTATGGCTGCAGTAGGCTCAGCAGTTGGTCTTGGCAATATCTGGGGTTTCCCTTATAAGATGGGTGCAAGCGGCGGTTTTGCTTTCCTTCTTATCTATCTTGCGCTTGTTGTAAGCGTTGGTGTTGTTGTTATGCTTGGTGAACTTGCACTCGGCAGAAAAACAGGTCACGGCGTTGTAGGCGCATATATGTCAATTTCTAAAAAATATGCTTGGATGGGTTATTCAGGTCTTGTTTCAGGGTTCCTTATCCTTGCTTTCTACAGCGTGCTTGGCGGTATGGTATTACGTTATGCTGTAGGATATTTCGTTTCACTTATCGGTATGGATGGTTTTGCAGGCGCAGGCAACGGATACTTCGGTTTCCTTCTCTATGACTTCAAAACAATGCTTATCTTCTATGCTCTCTTTATGGCTCTTACTGTACTTATCGTTATGGGCGGTATCAAAGGCGGTATTGAAAAATTCTCATCAGTAGCTATGCCGGCATTAGTTGTAATGCTTCTTATAATCATCGTTTTCGTTACATCTCATGCAGGTGCTGGTGCAG
>JAFYQL010000110.1 GCA_017547125.1 Bacillota bacterium | reverse complement strand
GCCTGATATTCAGGTGCGGCTTTTTTTATGCCTATATTTTGGATGCGAAAAAAATGAATGACAGACTAAAAACAGTGTTTGGAGAAAAAAACTGCTTTTCAACTGAAAATAAGAGTAAAGAATATGAAAAAATCGTATCTTTTGATAATAGCTGTACAATAATTGATATAAAATTAATTATTGCATACACTGAAAAAACAAAGTTATGAAAAGTATTATTTATAAAACGGCGAGAAACATGGGTGTTTTAAAATGTTTTTTAGATAAAAAGTGGTAAACGGACATAAACATAACAAAAAATACAACAAAATAGTGCAAAGATAGTTAAAAAAATAACACAATATAACAACTGTTCCAAAAAATAATTAATTAACAAAGGTGGAAAATGGACGACGGCAATTAACTTGACAAATAAACTCAATTATTCTATATTAAATTTATATAGGAAAATGGTTAACTGGGGTCAATTTTTATTGAAAATGGTTAAAAAATGCAATTTATTTCATTAAGTAAACTTTAGAGAATAAATGATTTTTATTTTAACAAAATAACAAGTAATTTTATTTTGTTTGCAAAGTGTTATTTTTTCGGTGCAAGCCGTCAAAAATATAAAAGCAATACCACCGTGAATTTTATCTTATACAGTATAAGAGAGGTGATAAATAATGGCATTTGAGGTAATCAAAAACATTGTGGAAGCAGAAAAAGAGGCTGAAAACATCAAGCTTCAGGCTGCGGACAAAGCACAGCAGATAAAAGCTGATGCACTTAAAAAAGCAGAAGAAATAGCCCTTGTATTTGCCAGGGAAGCCAAAGCAAAACGCGCTGAAATGGTTAAAGCGGCTGTTGAACAAAGCCAGAGCGAAGTTGAAAGTATACTTGCTGAGGCAAAAGATAAATGTACACAGGTACAGGATGTGGCAAACAGCAGAAAAGACATGGCAGTTAAGGCAGTTATAAGAAAGGTAGTGGGCACAGATGGCGATAGTTAAGCTTAGCAAACTTAGCGTCATAGGCCTTAATGAAAACAAAGCCGACATACTCAGCAGCATCATGAAGCTTGGGGTTGTTGAAATAAACAATCAGGAAACAAAGCTTGTTGATGACGACTGGAGCACCCTTGTAAGCAAAGACGGGGACGAAGAAATGGTGTATTCACTTGATGTGGATATTGCCGAAACTGCGGCTGCGTTGGATGCCCTTAACAAATACTATAAGGGTAAAAAGCCTTTGATAAAAACAAGAAAGCCTGTAAGCGAAGATGAGTTCAGTGAGTTTGAACAGAATTCGCAAAAGGCAGTACAGCTTGCCGAAGAAGCTAACAATATATTCAAAAAAGTTTCTTCACTTAAGAGTGAGGAAAATAAACTTAATACTTCTATCATAAGCCTTAAGCCTTGGACAGGATACGATGTGCCTCTTGAAATGAACGGCACAAAGTACACAAGCCTTTTCATAGGCAGTATGCCGGTATCGGTGCCTTACGAAACAGTTGTGGCGCAGGTTGAAGAGGTCAGTGACAAAACAGTTCTCTATAAGGTCAGTGAAGATGACAAAGACAGATTTTTATCTGTAGTCTGCATCAAAGAAAACACAGACGATGTGCTTGAAGTATTAAGAAAGAATGGTTTTTCACCTATTGTGTTTGAAGACATAATGGGCAAGGCGTCAGAAAATATAGCGGTCTTTGAAAAACAGATTGAAGAAATCAGAAAAGAAACAGCCGAAAATGAAGAAAAGCTTTCATTATTGGCTGATGACAAACAGGTGCTGGAATATTACTATGACAGCCTTGTTATAAAAAGAGAAAAAAGTGCTGTGTTAAGCAGCATAGTTAAAACAGAAAAAAGTTTCTACTTTGACGGATGGTGTCCTGCAGAATCAGTTGCAGAGGTAGAAAAAGTGCTTTCAGAAAAAGGCTGTTGCTATGAATTCAAAGAGCCTGAAAAGGACGAAGAAACACCTGTTTATTTGAAACAGAGCAAATGGGCAGAGCCTTTTGAAGCAATAACAAATCTTTACAGTGTTCCAAGCAGCAGGGAAATAGACCCGACACCACTTCTTGCACCGTTCTATTTCATATTCTTTGGTCTGATGCTTTCAGACGCAGGGTATGGTCTCATTCTTTCGGTAGCGTGCTTTATTCTTCTTAAGAAGTTCCGACTTGAAGGAATGATGAAAAAGCTTGTGACAATGTTTATGTACTGCGGTATATCAACAATGTTCTGGGGCATACTTTTCGGCGGTGTATTCGGTGACTTTGTAAATGTATTCTGCCAGAGTATACTGGGCATAGACTTTGCAATCAAACCACTTTGGTTCAACCCTGTTGAAGAGCCTATGACACTTCTCATATTCTCACTTATACTTGGTGCAATCCACATTTTCGTAGGTATGGGAATAAAGGCATATATGCTTATTAAAAACGGACAGACTATCGATGCAATATGTGACATTTTCCTTTGGTACGTGCTTCTTATAGGTCTCGTACTTCTTCTTGCAGGAGGTATGATAGCACCGGCAGCAGCAACAATAGGCAAATGGATGAGCATCGTGGGTGCTGCGGGAATACTTGTTACAGGCGGAAGAAACAAAAAAGGCATTGGCAAGATCACAGGCGGTCTTGGCAGCCTTTACGGAATAACAAGTTATCTTTCAGACGTACTTTCATACTCAAGACTTCTTGCCCTTGGTCTTGCAACAGGTGTAGTTGCCCAGGTTATCAATACACTTGGCTCACTTGCAGGCGGCGGAGTTAAAGGTGCAATAGTGATGCTTGTGGTATTTACAATAGGTACAGTATTCAACCTTGCAATCAATGTGCTTGGTTCATTTGTTCACTCAAGCCGTCTTCAGTACGTAGAATTCTTCGGAAAATTCTTCGAGGGCGGAGGAACAGCATTTAATCCTTTCAAAAGAAAGACTAAATATGTGGACATCATTAAGGAGGAAAAATAATTATGGATAGCATTACATTAATTAATTTCAGTGGACAGTTTTATGCATTACTTGGTGCTGCAACAGCAGCTCTTGCAGGTATTGGTTCAGCCATCGGTATCGGTATTGCCGGTGAAGCTGCAGCAGGAGTAGTTTCAGAAGACCCAAATAAATTTGGTCAGGTTCTTGTACTCCAGGCTCTTCCTGGTACACAGGGTATCTATGGTCTTCTTATTGCTTTCATCATTCTTCTTAAAGTTGGCCTTCTTGGCGGCGACGGTATGGTTGATGTTACAGTAAGCCAGGGTGCTTATATTTTTGCAGCATCTCTTCCAATTGGTCTTGTAGGTATCTTCTCAGCTATCGCACAGGGCAAGGCAGCAGCTGCAGGTATTATGCTTGTAGGCAAAAAACCTAGCGAACTTGCAAAAGGTATGATTTTCGCAGCTATGGTAGAAACATATGCCGTACTTGCGCTTCTTGTATCATTCCTTATGATTAACTCAATCCAGTTCTGATAAAAAGTTCTGTAAAGCGACATCAAGACTTCAGGTTTACCTGAAAAGGCTTGATGGCATTTGACAGGCTGTCGCTCTGAGACCGAAGCACTATGGTGCGGAGGGCGAACTGCGACAGGATTGTGGGAGTGCTGAAAGCACAAAACAATCCGTAACTTTTGAAAAATCTACCTTAACATGTACCGGATCCAAACCGGAAATTTTCAATGTGTCTCCGCTCCAGTTTTCCGGCTTATATACATAATCCGTCGGTTCGGATACTTTTACACCGGCCGGCTTTGGTGTAGCCGTCGGCTTTGGCGTTGCCGTTGCTGCCGGCTTTTTGGTCGGC
>JAFYQL010000109.1 GCA_017547125.1 Bacillota bacterium | reverse complement strand
TGTATGAAAAAAGAATTTTGCAGTTTAAGCGCATACGCAAAAGAATAAAGAAAAACGGAACTTACGACAAGGCAGATATGCTTATAAAAGAATATTACGATTACTATCTTAACAGGGCGGAAACTGCCGTTAAGATGCTTGAAGAGTCGGATTATATGGCACTTTCTGATGAGGCACGAAACAAAAAGACGTTTTGCCATAATTCTTTTAAGGGTGACAACATAAAAACTGACTCGAAAACAGGAATGATGTATGTCGATAATTTTGGCAAGGCGGCATACGATGTATGCGTTACAGACCTTGCTTATTATATAAGGCAGATTATCAAAAAGGAGGGCACGGAAAAAGGTCATATACGTGACGTGATTGATGCGTATAAAGACGAAACGGAATTTGACGAAATGCAGAAAAAACTTAATTGTGCCATGATAGTTTTTCCGTGGAAGTTTATGAATCTGTGCAACGAATATCACAACAAAAGAAAGGCTTTTACATTTGATGCATCTGTGCAGAGGCTTGAAAGATGCGTGAAGAGTGTGGAAAAAGAAGAAGAAATAATAAATATGTTGATGTAATATAAAGAAGAGACCCTGTCTTTGGATTGGAAAGATAAGGTCTCTTTATTTTTAATTACAATTATAGATAAAAACTATGAATAAAGCATAAAAAGTTTATTTATTCTATGATTGACGAGTGATATACTTTACCCAACAAACGAAAGAAAAAATATTTACGAAAGGATTGATGAATATGAAAGAAAAATATAAAGTTCCGGGAGAGATGCTCCTTGCGGCGGTGCTTGTTATCAATAGTATGGGTGTGCAGCTTATGACAAAAAGCGGATTTGGTATTTCAGCCATTTCATCAGTGCCTTACGTTTTCAGCCATGTGTTCGATTTTATCAGCTTTGGCACATGGAATTACATTTTTCAGTCAGTGCTTGTATTTGCACTTATGGTTGTAAGCAAAAGGGTAAGCGCAGGATATTTGATATCTTTTGCAGCAGGCTTTGTTTTTGGCAAGTTTATTGATGTACACTCTGCATGGGTTGCACTTCTTCCTACATCGTTTGCTTTCAGAGTGCTTTACTTTGCCATTGGTATCACAAGCCTTTCTGCAGGTATATGCATGGCAAACAGATGCCTTATGCCTATTATCCCTACAGATATGTTTCCGAGAGATTTTTCGGCAATAAAGGGTATGAAATACCAGAATGTTAAAACAATCTTTGACTTAAGCTGCCTTACAGTAACACTTGTTCTTTCACTTGTTTCAGAAGGTACAGTTATAGGCATTGGTGTTGGCACAGTTATCTGCAGCCTTATTACAGGCAGAATGGTAGCAATGTGGCAGAGTATCTTTGACAGACATTTTTATCCATACCGTGCTGTTGAAGTGAGAATAACAACTCCGGGAAGAGTTGGCACAGCATATTAAACACTGTCTTTTGTAGTGGAAACAAAAAATTTTTTAAAGTCCTGTGCAGCGCCTGCAAGGAATGAGTTTTTCATAACTGCAAGGCACATGGTAACTTTGATGTCAGCATCTTTTATGTGTATTGTTTTGAAATCGTATGATTTGAAAAGTGCATGATTAACAACAATGGCAGCACCTGCTTTTTGTGCCACGAGGCTTGCAACGGCAAGATCTTCGCCTGCCTGACAACGAATGTATGGTTTTACGCCGTGCTTTATAAAAAGCTTGTCGATATAAGGTCTGGCGCCGGCATTTCTATCGTATGTAATAAGCGGATACTCAGATAGCTGCTCAAGGCTTATTTCGTCATAAGCCTCAAGGGGATGGCCTTTGTAAACCTTTAAGACTATATCCCTTTTAACAATAGGAATAAACTCCACAGCGTCATGGTCATTTGATTTGTGACAAAAAACCATATCGTAAACCTCATTTGCAAGCCCCTCAAGCAATTTTTGCGTAGTCCCCTGCTCAAATACAAAGTTTATGGCGTTGTGATTTTCCATATATTTCGAAATGATGCGGCTTACATAAGGTGAGGCGGAAGAAACACAGCCGATACGGATTGTGCCCGATTCAATGTCGGAAAATCTGTGCATCTGTTTGCTTCCCTTTTCAAGCTCGTCAAGTGCAGAATCAACAAAAGAAAGATATATTTTACCGTAGCGTGTGAGCTTTACGTTTCGGCCCTGTTTTTCAAAAAGAAAAATACCAAGCTCGTCTTCAAGGTTTGATATGGCGTGGCTTAAAGAAGGCTGTGATATGCCAAGTATTTCGGCAGCCTTTGTGTAATGCTCGATGTGAGCCAATGTTGAAAAGTAAACCAACTGATTATAATTCATAGATAACACCTCAATTTCGTATTGTTTCTATAGTTTTACTTTATCGTATTGGGGCGACAAAGTAAAGCGAAGAGTACCGCACATCTCTGCAGAGTTTGTGCGGTATTTTTTGTAAAAAGGTAATATATTGTGTTTTTGTGGCGGTTATTGCAGTATATTTGTGTTTTCAATCAGATACAATTATGGTAAAATATAATCAGTATAAGTAATATTGCGCACGTTTGAACAGGGGAATCCCTGCGGAGAAGGTGAGATTTTATGGGTAAATATAATTTTGAAACCGAAAACAATGATTTTGACAAAACCATTGCACTTGGCGACTTAAATAGAGAAATACAGTCTCTTGAGGCTGAAAGAAAGTTTGACACTATAAATGTGGAAGACATACGTGCTGAAAGAAAGCCGGACAGAGAAAAAACTTATGGCGAAAGAAACGTAAACCGCAGAAAGAAAAATAATGACATCAAAATATTAACTGTAATTGCGGTGGCGGTTTTATTTATAGGTATATTCTGTGTTTCTGCCATTGCGGTAAGAAGTCTTTTCTCAAATGAGTCACATCAGAGCGGAACAACAATAGAAAGTGCTTCAGATATATTTGAAACAAACTCTGACGAAAGCGTTTATGTTATCAAGGCCTTCAAAAAAGAGATTGTGTACCTTATGGATGTATCAAGCGGAAAGGTTTATTCTGCACCTACAGATGAAAATACTGTTATCACAGGCAGTAATGGAGGCAAAATCAAGTTTGATGAGCTTGATGTGGGAGACATTGTTTCTGTAGTGAAGAATGAAGAAACAGGCAAGGCAAGCCAGATAAGATGGTCTGAAGAGGCCTGGAAGAAGGAAAATAAAGGCGATGTAAGGGTTGATGCAGAGTCATCATCTGTTACAGTAGGTGCCGAAATCTATAAATTCGACGAAAATGCCATATTTATGTATGACGGCAAAGAAATTTTGCCAAGTGATATATGCTATGCTGATGTGGTTACTGTTACGGGCATAAAAAATATCGTATCATCAATTACTGTTACAAAGCGACATGGTACTGTGTACTTTGTAAATGCCGATTTTGTTGACAGTATTAAGGCTAAAGTTGACTTTGGCGAAGAGTATGATGTTTCTGGCGGTAGCCTTAAAGTGCCTGCAGGCACTCATACAATTATAGTTACCGGTACAAACATAGAAGATTATCTGCTTGAAGTGACTGTAAATGCTGACGAAAGTGCAGAAATTGATATGGAAGAAGCAAGAGAAAAAGCTTCTGTACTTGTGCTTGAAGTAACTCCTCCGGGAAGCTACAAAATTTCTATAGACGGACAGGAATATCCTGACGGAAGCAAAAAAATAGAACTTGGTCACGGCGAATATAAAGTAAGAGTTGAACGTGACGGATATGACGATTTCGTTCAGAAAATTGAAATTGAAGATGAAGAATTTGTTCTTAAAGTAAACTTCAGAAGAGGCGGAGTGGAAGTTGCCGGTGAAGGCGAGCTTTTTGGAGATATCACAATTTACTCTGAACCTGGCTGGGCGAAGGTTTATATTGACGGAATGTACAAGGGTGTTGCGCCTGTTATGGAAAAACTTTCATACGGCGAGCATTATATCAAGCTTGAACTTGATGATGAAACATACGGCGAGCATATTGTTATAGATAAGCCGGAACAGACATATAAAGGAGTAATTGATTAACAGACTTTAAGGCGGAGTTGAGGCTCCGCCTTTTATTTTTGAAATGAAAGTATTATACTTAACATATAGTTTTAAAAGAAAGGTGGCATTAAAATGAGCCAGAAAAGCAAAGGTATACTTTGTATATTGTCATCGGCATTTTTCTTTGCCCTTATGAGCCTTTTTGTAAATCTTTCGGGCAACGTACCTGTTATACAGAAAAGTTTTTTCAGAAATATAGTGGCGGCGGTTATTTCATTTGTTATACTTGTGCGCAGCAAGGAAAAGGTAACCATAGGAAAGGGAAATCTTAAGCTTCTTCTTGCAAGAAGCACTTGTGGATATGTGGGCATACTTTGTAATTTTTATGCTACAAGCAACATGAATATTTCTGATGCGCAGATGCTCAATAAGCTTTCTCCGTTTTTTGCCATTGTGTTTTCTTATATAATTCTTAAGGAAGTTGCCGGTAAGGTGGACTGGATAGCAGTTGTTATAGCTTTTTTAAGCTCGCTTCTTGTTGTTAAGCCTACATTTTCATTTGATGTTATTCCGGCGCTGATAGGTGTGCTTGGCGGTATGACGGCAGGGTGTGCATATACTTTTGTAAGGTTGCTTACGGGCAGAGGGGTAAAAAGTGCATTTATAATTTTCTTTTTCTCTGCGTTTTCTACCATCATGTCACTACCGACAATTTTGTTTGACTACAGCCCTATGACAACTCATCAGCTCGCATATCTTATACTTGCGGGTTGTGCGGCGGCAGGCGGACAGATAAGCATTACTGCGGCATATAAAAGAGCACCTGCAAAAGAGCTTTCTGTATTTGATTTTTCACAGGTGGCTTTTGCGGCACTTCTTGGTTTTGTTTTCCTTGGACAGATGCCGGATTATTTAAGCATCATAGGCTATGTGCTTATTATCGGCACGGCAGTTGCAAAATGGAAATATACGCTTAAAAAAGACAAAAAAATATAGAAAAACAAGGGCGTGTGAAGGTCATTTTCACACGTCTTTTTTGTTTGAAAATGTATAGAATAAAAAACACCGGGAGATATTGAATTTGTAGATGCATAATGTTATATTATCGGGAGAAATATGATGTCTTTTTGTGTGGCGGTGCCACGTTTGATAAGGAGTGAAATTATGGATTATGGATATTCACAGAAGGTTGTATCAGCAGAAGAGGCTTTAAGCCATATTAAAAATGGCGATCAGATTATACTTGCTCACGCTGCTGCAGAACCAAACTATCTTGTTTCAAAGCTTGTTGAACTTAAAGAAAACTACGAAGGTGTTGAACTTAGCACAGTTGTTACGCTTAATCCTTGTCACTATACTGCAGAAGGCATGGCACCTCATTTCAGAGGCAACTACTTCTTTTCAACAGGAAATAACAGAGATAAAATAAACGCAAACTTTGCAGACTATTCACCTGTATTTTTCCACGATGTTCCAAGAGTAATGAGAGACTGCCTTGGCATCGATGTTGCACTTGTTCAGGTTACACCGCCTGACAAACACGGCTGGTGCAGTCTTGGTCCTTCAGCTGACTTTACAAGCACTGCAGTGGAAAGCGCAAAGCTTGTTATTGCACAGGTTAACAAATACCTTCCAAGAACATTTGGTGACACATCTGTTCATGTGAGAGATATAGATTTTTTTGTTGAACACGATGAGCCTATGGTTGAATATAGCTCAGGCGCAGTAAACGATACAGCCATTGCTATCGGCAAGAACATTGCAAGCCTTATCAAAGACGGAGACGTTCTTCAGCTTGGTATCGGTGTTATTCCTGATGCAACAATGATGTTTATTCAGGACAAAAAAGACCTTGGTCTTCATTCTGAAATGATTTCTGACGGTGTTGTTGACCTTATGGAAAAGGGCATCATCAACAACTCAAGAAAGCAGCTTGACAGGGGCAAGAGTGTTACATGCTTCCTTATGGGCAGCAAAAAGATTTACGATTTTGCAGATGATAACCCATCAATGCTTATCAAGAGCGTTGCATATACAAATGACGTAAGAATTATTGCACAGCAGGACAATATGGTTGCTATCAACAGCTGTATCGAAATGGACCTTAACGGACAGGCTGCATCTGAAAGCTTTGGCACAAGACAGTTCAGCGGTACAGGCGGCCAGGTAGACTTTGTGAGAGGTGCCAATATGAGTAAGGGCGGCAGAGCAATTCTTGCATTCCCTTCAACTGCGGCAAAAGATACAGTATCACGTATTGTGCCTGTGCTTAAGGCAGGTACATTTATCACAACGTCAAGAAACGATGTTGACTATGTAGTTACTGAGTATGGTATTGCTCAGCTCAGAGGCAAAAAGATGCGTGACAGAGCGGAAGAACTTATATCAGTTGCTCATCCTAAATTCAGAGATGAGTTGAGATTTGAATTCAAAAAGATATTTGGATAAAAATAAAAGGTGTGGATTTTCCACACCTTATTTTTATGCCAGATATTCAAGAATTTCGCCTGCATTTGTGTCAGGCTTTACTTTTTCCATTGCTTTTTCAATATAGCCGTTTTCGTCAATGATGTATGTGCTTCTTACAACACCCATACTAACCTTGCCGTAAAGCTTCTTTTCTTTCCAGACATCGTATGCCTGAATTGCCACAAGGTCAAGGTCTGATATAAGAATGAAAGGAAGGTCGTATTTTTCAGCAAACTTCTGATGTGACTTTGTTGAATCCTTGCTGATGCCAATAACAACAATATCTTTCTGTTTAAAGCCTTCGTATGCGGCGGCAAATGCACAGGCCTGTTTGCTGCAGCCCGGGGTGTTGTCCTTTGGATAGAAGTAGAGAACAACTTTTTTGCCGATGAAGTCTGAAAGGGAAATCATATTTCCGTCTTTGTCCGGAAGTGTAAAGTCGGGTGCTTTTGTTTTTTCTGCCAACATTTGTTGTCACTCCTTTATAAATGTGAATGTGTTTTCATCTGAATTTTCTGCCGAGAATTTATATCCCAGAGCATTGAATTTTTTGATGTCTTCTGTGTTTTCAATGTTGTTTTCTGCCATAAAACGTACACATGCGCCTCGTGCCATTTTGCAGAGAGTACCTTTTTCGATGAGTTTTCC
>JAFYQL010000108.1 GCA_017547125.1 Bacillota bacterium | reverse complement strand
TATACCACATTTTTTCCAATTTAAAGCAGAAATATTATCCAAATTTTTACTTTATTGACATCGTTTTTTTACGGTGTTACAGTATAATTGTACAATAAATTCAAAACTTATTTCCGGAGGTACGCTATGTCAGCTTTTCAGATTTTCAGCGATGGCTCAGCCGATTTTCCATTATCCGTTGCATCACAGAACAATATCAGAATAATACCTTTTTACGTTTCCTTTGACGGACAGAACTATTATAAAGAACTTGAAGAACTTTCACTTGATGTTTTCTATCACAAAATAATCAACGAAAAGGTTTTTCCAAAAACATCACTTCCTGCAATTGCAGACTATACTGATGCATTTGAAGAAGCACTTAAAGACGGTAAGGATGTTATCTGCTTCACTATCACAGATACCTTAAGCGGTTCTTTCCAAAGTGCCAGAACAGCAAAAGACCTTCTTGAAGAAAAATATCCTGACCGAAAAATATATATCGTAAACTCACTTCAGGTTACAGGCTCACAGATGCTTCTCGTTAACGAAGCCCGTAAAATGCAGCAGTCAGGCCTCGATGTTGATGAAGTATACAACTGGTGTGAAAAATATAAAAGTGACGCCGGAATTATATTTATGGTAGGCGGTCTTGACCATCTTCAGAAAGGCGGCAGAATAGGCAAACTTGCTGCTCTTTCAGGCTCAATACTCAAAATCAAGCCTATGATTCACCTTAAAGACGGCAGCATCGACACAGCAGGCGTTGTCAGAAGCCGTAAAGCAGGCATGAAGAAAAATGTTGAACTTATAAAGGCTCATTTCGAAAAAAACGGCCTTGATATAGCCGACTTTATATTCACTATAGGCTCAACAAACACACCTGAAGAATTTGAGGCTCTCACAGCCGAAATAAACGCCGTCATCCCACAGGCAGAGCTTTCTCCTGCACACTTCCAGATAGGAGGTACAATAGGCACCCACACAGGTCCTGACACATTAGGCATCTGCTACGCAAGAAGATATAAAGCATAAAATCACAAGCCCTTAGGGGCTTGTTTTTTTGTTTCAAACTTTTGGTTGTTATTACTTTCATATTGAATTATAATATTTGTACTTAAGAAAGGAGTTTTAAAATGAATATTCACGAAACAGAACGCAAACTTGCAGACTTATCATCAAAATATATCTACAACCAGACAGCAGGCAGTTTCCTTCTTCTTCTTTTAAGCTATATCGAAGAAAATATGAATTCTCACGCTGCTGCAGAAAACTTTGAAATCCACGAAGATATCAAAGAAATCAAAAACAAAATCAACAATTATATTTCAGGCATTGAAAACATTCTTTCAGACAACAGTCTTAAAATCAACGCTCTTAATGAAAGCTTCCAGCTTAAAGCAGAGCTTCTCGATATTTACAGAACAATCTACCGCTACTTTGCACAGTGGAATATTATCTCTACTGTAATCAGTGACGAAATTGCTATCCGCAAATACAGAGAAAACGAAAACAACAAAGACAAAAAAATTGAACTTTCACTTTTCTACACAGACTGTATCGAATTCCTTCAGAGTGCAGAAAGCGCAGCACAGTTCAAGAGCTATATGGGCCAGCTTTTCAAATGCGTACCTTTCAAAATGGCACGTGAAAAATATTTTGACCTTGTAAAACGTAGCCTTAAAATCGCATTTGAACAGGAAAGCGAACAGTCAGTTGATATAGCAATTGAAACATTCAAAAACACTTGTGCACCAGAAGGCACAGAAAACTACGGCAAATACTTCCCTGAAATTGCAAAATACCTTGAAGATAAAAAATCACTCAAGGCATCAGAGCTTTCAGACGAAGCGCTTGACGAAGAATACACAGACCTTAATACAATACTCGAATCTCTCACAGATATCGAAGATTACTGCCAGGAAATGCTTAATGACATCAACTCTCTCATCATAATTTTCTATATGGGATACAGCTTTGATGAACTTACAGAAAACGAATTCGGTTATGCTGACATCTACCACAAGGTATGCGAAATTATCGAATCTCCTGAAGAATCAATATTTGACGAAACAATCAAAACAATGCTTGAAGACTACATTGAGCCTCTTATTGATAATGCAAATGAAATCAATAAGAAAGAAATGGAACTTCTCAAAGCAGTTGAAGACTTCTCTGCCTTCAGCGAAGATACAAGCAAAACTCTTGCATCAGAAGGCTTTGTACGTTCACTTTTCTACGGCAACCTTAACGAAGAAATTTTCAATTTCAACATTGATTCAACTCTTCCTCCTGCAAGTGCAGAATATAAAGAAGCAAAATTTGCTGAGTTTATCGACTTTATGAAAACATACTTTGCTTCAACTCCAATGACAGTTAGAAAATCTGCAATGCAGATGCTTTTAAGTTCTCTTCCTCTTGCTATGGAAGTTGAAGAACTTATGGACTATGTAAAAGATGGTATTGATAATGCCGCAAGCTTTGAACACAGCCTTCTTATCATCGACAAGGCCGGCACAACATTTATGGACAACGGCTTTGACTACAGAAATGAACACGATGAAGACTGCGACTGCGGACATGACCACCACCATCACCACCATGACTGCGACTGCGGACATGACCACCATCACCACGACCACAACTGCAGCTGCGGACACGACCATCACCATCATCACCACCACTAATAAAGGAGGCTTTGCAAATGTTTGAATTTACACATTACAATTTCAACGTACTTGACCTTGAAAAAAGCATGAAATTTTACGAAGAAGCTCTTGGCCTTAAAGAAGTGAGCAGAATTGAGCCTGCAGACGGCAGTTTCATTATTGTTTACCTTGGCGACGGCAAAACAAACTTCAAGCTTGAGCTTACTTGGCTCCGTGACAGAAAAGAGCCATATAATCTTGGTGAAAACGAATTCCATCTTGCATTTTTTACAGATGACTACGAAAAAGCATATGCAAAGCATAAAGAAATGGGCTGTATCTGCTACGAAAATCCGGAAATGGGTATTTACTTTATCACCGACCCGGACAATTACTGGCTTGAAGTACTTCCTAAAGAATAATAAAAAAGAGAGTATCATTCGATACTCTCTTTTATTTTTAAAGCATATTTCGTTTTCTAAGAATAATGGCAGCAATTAAGCAAATCACTGTTATAAGAAGGCAAATCATACCAAATCCGCCCACAAGGTTTGCCAGAGGCATACCGTCAGCATTTACATTCATACCGTAAAGACCTGAAATAACAGTTGGGATAGCCATTACGATAGTAACAGATGTGAGAACCTTCATCACATTGTTAAGTCGGTTATTAATAACAGTTGAAAGAAGTTCTCTTGTACCATTGATGATTTCTCTGTACACCTGAGTCATTTCGATCGCCTGTTTATTTTCGATAATTACATCTTCAAGAAGTTCCTTATCTTCAGGATACTGCTGAATTCTTTCATATCTTGTAAGTCTTTCAAGAACGGCACCGTTACCTCGAAGTGATGTACGCCCATGACGATCATCACGAAAACTTTCAGGAATTCTACCTGGACCTGGCCCGGAAGTACG
>JAFYQL010000107.1 GCA_017547125.1 Bacillota bacterium | reverse complement strand
TAAATAATTTGGCACATAAGTCCAAAACAGTGTGGACTTTTAAAAAAACATGTAATATACTGATTAATTGGATAAATTTATTATTTTTTAAACAGAGGCGTACAAATAATGAAACTTGATTTTGAAAACAAATATAAAAGCATATATTTCGTAGGCATCGGTGGTGTAAGTATGTCTGGCCTTGCAGAGATACTTGTACAGAAAGGCCTTAAAATTCAGGGTACTGACCTTAAGCCAAGTGCATCAACAATGCGTCTTGAAAACTTAGGCGTTAAGGTAAACTATGGCCACGCATACGAAAACATTACAGAAGACATCGACCTTGTGGTATACACCGCAGCAGTTAAGGAAGATAATGTTGAGCTTGTTTCAGCAAGAGACAAAAACATTGACTGCGTTGAAAGAGCCGTACTTCTCGGCAGCATTATGGACGACTACTCACGTTCAATTGCCATTGCAGGCACACACGGCAAAACAAGCACAACTTCAATGGTTTCAGAAATACTTCTTGCTGCAGATGCTGACCCTACAATCACTATCGGCGGCACACTTTCAACTATCAAAGGCAACATCAAGGTTGGCAATTCAGAATACTTTGTTGCTGAAGCATGCGAATACCACGACAGTTTTCTTAAGTTTGATCCATTTGTGTCAGTTATACTTAATGTAGAGGCAGAACATCTTGACTACTTCAAGGACATCAACCACATCAGAAATTCTTTCAAAGGCTTTGCTGAAAACACACACGAAAGCGGCTACGTTGTAATCAACAGTGCTGACGCAGGTATGGAATTTATAACAAGCGAAACAAAAGCAAGTGTTGTAACATTCGGCACAGACAAAGAAAAATCCATGTGGTATCCGGAAAACATCGTTCATAACCCTGACGGTACAAACAGTTTTGATATCTATTTTGAAAACAGACTTATGGGACGTGTAAACCTTAACGTACCTGGTGAACACAATATTCTCAATGCCCTTGCAGCCTGCGCATCATCAACAGCAGTTGGCATCAAGATGAGCAGCATCATCAAAGGCCTTGAAAACTATACCGGCGTTAACAGACGTTTCCAGATCAAAGGCAAATTCAACGGCGCTACTGTGGTTGACGACTATGCTCATCACCCAACAGAAGTTAAGGCTACACTTGAAGCTGCACAGCACGTTGAACACGAAACATTATGGTGCATTTTCCAGCCGCACACATACACAAGGGCAAAGGCTCTTCTTGAAGATTTCGGCAAATCATTTGAAAATGCCGACAGAATAATTGTGGCTGATATCTACGCTGCACGCGAAAAAGATACAGGCATTATCTCTTCACGTGACGTGGCAGAAGAAATAAGAAAAAATGGTAAAAATGCACAATATATCGGAAGCCTTGACGACATTGTAGAATTTTTAAAAAATGAAGTTAAACACGGCGACCTGTTGATAACTATGGGTGCCGGAGACGTGTATTCCGTAGGCGAAAAGCTCATCAACATGTAATTATCCACTTTATCCACACACTTGTTGACAATTCAGCTCGTTTTTGTGGATAACTTGCATTTTAAAAACTTTGTATAACAACACAAAAAAACCAGTGAAAATCACCTTATTTTCATTGGTTTTTTTAATTTTGCACAATAGCGCCACCCAACGTGGTACTACCACCACTACCCAACAGCAAAAATATTTTTGTTTAAATTTGATAACAAATGTATGTTCTGTTTTAAATTCGTTATTTGTGCACAAAAAAATAAGGTGCCCACAGGACACCTTATTATTATAAGTCGTTCATTTCATCAATTTCTCTTAAAGCTTCAAGGGCACGCATTCTTTTCATAATATCTTCAAATGCCATTTTGCCTGCTTCCTCTTCTTTTGCAATATCTTCTTCTGTAAGCTCTTCGTCATCATCAAATTCTTTAAGAACTTTGCTTAATGCCCAGATTTCATCCATTGAAGATGACGCAAAGATATCTTCACCGCCAGCCATGATGTTGAGTGCAGTTCTGAATTCATCTGCAGTTGCAGGTGTATCAGGGTTATATTCTTTCTTTTCAGGCTCCTGCGCATCTTTTGGAAGTCTGCCAAAAATACTGCTTATGTCATATTCTAAATAATCTTTTTCTTCGTCATCAAAATTAAAATACATTTTACGACTCTCCTCTCGTGCTTTTATAGATCTTATGGCTCAAGAATTTCTTCCATCATACGCATACCTGCTGTACCTGTAACAGGAAGTGAGAAAACTATACTCTTGGCATCAGTTTCAAGACCTGCTTTATCCATTATAGCACGCATTATGTTATTTTTCATCTCTGTTTTTACAACAATAAGAACTAATTCTTTTTCGGCAACAAGTGATACCCCAAGGAACTTTTCTGCCTTCTGAATACCTGTGCCTTTTGCATGTATTACTGTACCGCCTGCAGCATGCACTTCACGGGCTGCATCCATAATAAGCTCGGAATAGCCCTGATTTGCAATTACTATAAGCAATTCGTATTTTGTTTCTTTCAATTCAGACTCCTCCTCTTTCACAAAGCTTCTTCCATCGGTAAGGTAGTTAAGGGCTTTTTTGCCGCCTATACTGCTTAACGGTATGGTAAAAGCAATGCCAACTCCGGGAACATCTATATTCATTACTCTTTGTAAATCTCGTTTTATATCAAGCCACATGTCATCTGAAATAACATGAAGAAAAATGCTTTTTTCACTGCCGTCAAGACCAAAATAGTCGAGAACTTCATTGCTTGCAGTGCCTTTTCCAAGTGTCATTAAAGAAACATCAAGGCCTTTTTCTTTATAAAAATGCTGAAACTTTTTGCTAACATCACGGTTTGTAATTGTAACCATCAGCTGAAGTTTACTCATAAAACCAACCCTTTCAATTAAAGCTCAATAATTGCGTCTTCATCAAGTGCCGCAAAAGCATGCTCTGTTGCAGTAAGCTTGATTCTGCTCTGCTTAAATTTGAACACAACACCAAGTATCTGTATTGTGATAAGCGGAGTCATGGCAACCATAGCAACCACACCAAAGGCATCTGCAACAAGGTCACCGCCAACTGCTATACAAGCCCCCTGAGCAAACGGCAAAAGGAATGTTGCAGTCATAGGACCTGATGCAACACCACCGGAGTCGAAGGCAATGGCTGTAAATATTTTTGGCACCAAAAATGAAAGCCCTATAGCAATTGCGTAGCCCGGAATTAAAAAGCATAACACAGGAATGCCTGTAAGCACTCGTATCATTGCAAGGGCAATTGATGTTGCAACACCAACAGAAAGGCTTATGCCCATAGCATTTGCCGGAATAGCTCCATCTGTAATTTCTTCAACCTGACGATTAAGTACATAAACCGCAGGCTCTGCTTTAACAATAAAGAAACCGATAAGCGCACCGATAGGCACAATTATCCACTTATACGGAAGGCCTGCCATAACCTGACCAAGATAACTGCCTGCAGGCATAAAGCCAACATTTGCACCTGCAAGGAAAAGCACAAGGCCAATGTATGTGTAAAGCAAACCGATGCTTATTTTCATAAGCATTCTTTTTGAAAGCTTAAGTGAAAATATCTGGAATACAAAGAAAAAGCCAACAATAGGAAAAAGTGAAACAGCAATTTCGTGTATATATTTAGGTATACCTGTTGCAAATGTATTCCAAAGTTCAACAGAATTATTTATATGCGGAAGTGTCATTGCTTCCTGGTTTGCACCTGAAGGCTCAAAGATAAAGCCAAGTATAAGCACCGCAATTATAGGTCCAACGGAGCAAAGTGCTACAAGACCAAAACTATCGTCTGCCGCATTTTTGTCGCTTCGGATAGCAGAAACACCGACACCAAGCGCCATAATAAACGGTACCGTCATAGGTCCTGTTGTTACGCCGCCGCTATCAAAGGCTATTGCTCTGAAACTTTCCGGAACAAGAAATACAATTCCGAAAACTGCTATGTAGAATATAACCAGAAGCCCTGAAAGCGGAATTGCAAAAAGCATTCTTAAAAGTGCCACAACAAGGAATAACCCAACACCAATTGCAACCGACAGAATAATGGTCATATTTGATATAGACGGAACAAGCTCTGCCAACACCTGAAGGTCAGGCTCGGATATGGTTATAACAAACCCAAGTATAAATGCCAGGAGACCTATTTTAAAAACATTTCGGCTTTTTGTAACTGCCGTACCTATTCTTTCGCCCATAGGTGTCATAGCCATTTCAGCACCAAGTGTGAAAAACATCATGCCTACTATAACCATTGACGCACCAAGAAGAAAGCAAAGTAAAATACCCGGCTCAATAGGTGCAATAGTAAAAGAAAGTGCTATAACTATACCCACAACAGGCAACACTGCTTCAAGCGCTTCATTAAATTTTCTTCTTAATTTTGAAGATGCCTTGCCCAAGCAATCACCTCAATTCTCATTTATTTTTATATCACGATATACGTTTCAAAGTCTTTTTCGACTTATATTTTTAGATTATACCAAAACATCAATCTGTGGTGCAACCGTGTGCACCATTTCTGTACAATAATTGACTAATGTTTTCACTTTATTTACATTTGCAATAAAAAAGACGAAAAACCTTTTCAGGCTATCCGTCTTTTATTTTTTATCCGTTAAATCTTCTGAGGAATTCTTTCATTCTCTGGTTTTCTGAAGCAAATACTTCTTCAGGCGTACCCTCTTCAACAATTACACCGTTGTCCATGAATATAATCTTGTCTGAAACGTCTCTTGCAAAGCTCATTTCGTGTGTAACAATAACCATAGTCATATCCTGTGATGCAAGTTCCTTAATTACTTTAAGGATTTCGCCTGTAAGCTCAGGGTCAAGAGCACTTGTAGGCTCGTCAAAGAAAAGAATCTTTGGCTGCATAGCAAGAGCACGTGCAATAGAAACTCTCTGCTGCTGACCACCTGAAAGCTGATGTGGGTAAGCATCTGCCTTGTCAGCAAGACCCATCTGTTCAAGAAGTTCACGGGCTGTTTTTTCTGCCTCTTCAACGCTTCTTTTCTGAACCCTTACAGGTGCATCCATTACGTTTTTAAGCACACTGTAGTGTGGGAAAAGGTTGAAGTTCTGGAAAACAAGACCGAAATTGCTTTTTGCTTTCTGAAGGTTTGCTTTATCAGCATATACAGAAACACCGTTTTCATCTTTTGCAGCATATTCTCCAAGATATACAAGGTCGCCGCCGTCCATTGTTTCAAGCATAGTTGCACATCTTAAAACTGTACTTTTGCCGCTGCCTGAAGGACCGATGATACTGAGAACCTCGCCTTCCTTAACTGTTATTGAAATATCCTTTATTACCTCAAGATCGCCAAAACTTTTGCGGAGGTGATTGATGTTTAAAATATCCATTTTGTCCCCTCCTTAACGATAATATGAAAGTTTTTCTTCTGCCTTATCCATAGCAAAAGCAACCATAAGATTCATTACATAGTAGAATACACCGGCAATTACGAAAGGAAGGAAGCTTGTCTGGCTTGCCGCAATCTGCTTACCGATAGTAAACATTTCCTGATATGCAATGGCAAATGCAAGTGATGTGTCCTTAACGAGAGTGATAATTTCGTTTGTAACTGCAGGAAGAATTCTCTTAATTACCTGCGGAAGAATGATAAGCATAAATGTCTGTGTTTTTGAATAGCCAAGAACATTTGCCGCTTCATACTGACCTACAGGGATAGACTGAATACCTGAACGGTAAATTTCTGCAAAGTATGCCGCATAGTTAAGTGAAAAACCAACAATAACTGCCGCAAATCTGCTGCCTATGTTCATACCGAAAAGATAGTATGGACCATAGAAAATAACAAGAAGCTGAAGCATAAGAGGTGTACCTCTCATTACAGAAATATAAAATTTCACCGCAGTCTGTATTATTTTATTTTTTGACATTCTCCCAAATGCCACTATCATGCCAAGAGGCATTGAGAAAAGAAGTGTGAGTGCAAATATAAGCAACGATTTGCCCATACCGGCGCCCATCTGAAGAAACATTGTACCAAAAGACATTAAAAATCCTCCAAAACATTGATAAGGGAGCCTAAATTAAGGCTCCCCGGGTTAACAATTTAAATTAGTTACCAAGACAAACAAGGTCAGAAATTTCATATTTTTCTGCAAGTTCAGCAAATGTACCGTCGTCAACAAGTTTCATAAGAGCTTCTTCAACTTCATCTTTAAGTTCGTCGTTGCCTTTCTTGAAACCGATACCATACTGTTCAACAGAAATTGCTTCTTCAAGAACCATGAAACCTTCGCCTCTTGATTTGATCTGGTAGTTAGCAACACCAACGTCCATTGCAACTGCATCGATTGAACCAGCCTGAAGTTCAACGAAAGCTGAGTTGTAATCGCCGAATTCCTGAAGGTCTTCAAATGTTGCAACGAGGTCTGCGTGGTCATTGTTGAGTGCATCGAGAGCAGCTGATGCAGCCTGAACACCTACTACCTTGCCTTCAAGGTCTGCAAGTGATGCGATACCGCTATTTTCAGCACAAACGATAACCTGGCTGTTGTCTACATAAGGAACTGACCAAGTGTAGTCATCTTCACGGCCGTTGATTGTAAAACCGTTCCAGATACAGTCAATGTTGCCTGAGTTAAGTTCCATATCTTTTGAGTCCCAGTTGATTGGAACTGCTTCGTATGTCCAGCCATTGATTTCACATACGCCCTGAGCAAGTTCAAGGTCGAAGCCTGTATATTCACCGTTTTCGTCCATATAGCCGTATGGAGGATATTCAGCGTCAAAGCCTACTTTAAATGTTTTTTCTTCCTTACCACCACATGCTGTCATTGATAATACAAGTGCGCTTACTGATAATAATGCTAAAAACTTTTTCATAATATATCTCCTCCCGCCACACTTTAGTGTGCTAATTCGTTATAATATCATTATATTAGCACAACCAAGTATTTTCGTCAACACCGCACAGTATAAATCGTCCTTTTTACCAATAAAAAAACACCACTTTTAAAAGTGGTGTTTTAACCCATATCATACATCAAGCAAGTCTTCTGTCATCTCTCCTATAGAAAGAGGCTCTTCATACTCAACCGCTTCAACTTTATCAAGTTTTTTTTGTATCATATCGCTGCGCTTTTTAAGGTTTTCGGCTTCAGCCTGTGCTGCACTGATTTTTGTCTGTGTTTTTGCAATAAGGTCGCTGAATTTAGCAAACTGTGTTTTGAAATTGCCAAGAAGCTTCATAATTTCTTCTGACTTTTTGTTTACAGTAAGGTACTTAAAGCCAACTGAAAGGCTGTTTAATATTGCTGTAAGTGTAGTTGGTCCGGAAATAACAATTTTATATTTTTCCTGGCATTCTTCCACAAGACCATCAATTCTGAGAACTTCTGAATATAAGCCTTCTGTAGGAAGGAACATAATTGCAAAGTCTGTTGTGTCAGGCGGTGCAACGTACTTATCACGTATTGTCATTGCTTCTTTTCTTATTCTTGCCTTAAGCTCATTGATAGCTTCCTTAAGCATAGGCGCATCGGCATTTTCTGACGCCTCAAGCACTCTGCCATATATATCTGACGGGAACTTTGAGTCAACCGGAAGATAGATGAAGCCTTTGTTTTCTTTATCCGGTATCTTTATTGCAAACTCAACTCTTTCAGCTGATTTTGGTCTTGTTGCAACATTTTTTTCATACTGACTCTTATCAAGAATGTTTGCAAGTATGTTTTCAAGGGCCATTTCGCCGTAGATACCTCTCGCCTTAACATTTGTAAGAGTTCTGTTAAGGTTTGATACACCACTCTCAAGACTCTTAAGTTCGCCAAGGCTCTTGTAAAGTGATTCAAGTCTCTCGCCCACCTGCTTAAAACTCTGGTCAATTCTTTCATTAAGGCCCTTGTCCAGTTTATCGTCAACGTTTTTCTGAATTTCACTTAGTTTTGCATCAGATGCCTGCTGAACATTTTTAAGACCTTCCATAATAGTCTTGTTCACGTTATCAGCATTTTCTGCAAGACGTTTTTCTGTTGATTCCTGTATTGATACAAGGCTCTTCATTATAACTTCCTGTGTTTTGCTCTGCTGATTTGCATTTTCAACAAGGCTGTTCACCATCTGCTTCTGCATCTTATCAAGGTTTTCCTGAATCATAGTTTTGTTTGAAACCTGTCCCTCGGTAATAGTCTTGTTTACATTGTCAGCATTTTCTGCAAGACGTTTTTCTGTTGATTCCTGTATTGATACAAGGCTCTTCAT